>DMQJ01000425.1:0-27534 GCA_003455715.1 Acidimicrobiaceae bacterium
GTTCGGAGCGAGCTGTCCTGGCCCGTTGCCCACAGGGGGTTGTGTGCCTCGACGACGTTGGGCGGCAGGGGGAGTGGCGCCGCGCCCGTCACCACCACCACGGCGTCGAAGCCGGCGCCGAGCACGTGCTGCAGCGCGTGCTGCCACACCGGCAGACCGTGGAGCACCGCCAGCAGTTTGTGCGTCGGCCCCCGATACCGGCTGCCGCCGCCGGCGGCGAGGAGGACGGCGACCGTGCGCATCGCCGAACTGTATGCCGAGTGGGTCGTCGTCGAAGCTCCCTGCCCGACGCATACATGACGGAATCATGACGAATAAGTTGCGACTGGGTTGATTGTTTCAGTTCCATGACGCTAACGTGACCGACCGTAACGACGGCCGTGGTCCATTCGTGGGCGACCAGGGTTCGGCGTGCGGACGTGTCGGTGCTCCCGTGTGGTGCCGGCGCCGTGAAAGAGGGCGGACCTCGATCACGACCCAGGTTGGGCGAGCGGCCCAACCGCCTCACGAAAGGAACGTCATGCAAGTGACGCTTCGTCGCCTCATCGGCACAACCAGTCTCGCCGCAGCCCTCAGCCTTGGTGCTGTGGGTGTGGCACCCGCGTCGGCCTCGTCGGCGCATCCGGCCTACACCGTCATCGGCAAGGACGGCCTCGCCGGTTACGCCGACGTCGCGATGAATGCCTGGCTCCGGTTCACCGCCTATCAGAAGCCGGCCGACCTCGCTGAGTTCGATCGCATTCGCGATGCGTTGGCCCTCGAAGCCGCCCGGCGGGTGGGCGCCGACGGTGCCCGCATGCAGGCCGCATGGCGCCGAGCCGACCGTGCGCATCAGGTGGCCCTCATGTCGGCCATGACCCAGCTCGGTACGCCGTACCGCCGCAACACCAGCAAGCCCGGTTCGGGTTTCGATTGCAGCGGCCTCACCACGTGGGCCTGGGCACAGTCGGGTATCACGCTTCCTCGTCAGAGCCGCTCGCAGATCAACACCGTGGTGCGCGTCAGCCGCGAGCAGGCGCAGGCCGGCGACCTCGTGTACTACCCCGGCCACGTGTCGCTGTACCTCGGCGTCGACAACTACATCCTGCACGCGCCGTTCACCGGCCGCAGCGTGGAGTTCTCGCACATCAAGAGCAGCCGCGCCAACTCGGTGCTGTTCGGCAACCCTGCTGCCTGATCGCCAGCCGATCGTCGGCTGATCGCCCGCTCCGGCGGCAGCGTGGTTCAGGAGTGAATTGGCCCGCTGCCGTCGCGCAGGCTCGGCACACCCCGTCCGGTGCGTCGGGCGATGATCTCAGCGCAGATGCTCACCGCGGTCTCCTCCGGGGTGCGTGCACCAAGGTCGAGCCCGATGGGCGACATCAGCCGATCGAGTTGCTCGGGGCGGTCGATGCCCACCTCGGCGAGACGCTCGAGCCGCGTGGCGTGGGTGCGCCGGCTGCCCATCACGCCGATGTAACCAACCGACGTGGCGAGTGCTCCCGCCACCGCGGGCACGTCGAACTTGGGGTCGTGGGTGAGAATGCACACGGCGTCTCGCTGGCGCAGGGTGTGCCCACGCCGCTCGAACAGCGGGCCCGGCCAACTCACCACCACTTCGTCGGCCATGGGGAAGCGGCGACGGGTGGCGAACACCTCCCGGGCGTCGCACACCGTCACTCGGTAGCCGAGCACCTTTGCCACCTTGGCCAAGGCAGCCGTGAAGTCGACCGCTCCGAAGATCCACATCTGCGGCGGAGGGGCCCAACTCTCCACGAACACGGTCACTGCCGGTGCCTCGAGGTCTTCCGGCGTGGTCTGCCCGTCGGGTCCGTACCGACGCACTCCGCTACGGCCGGCCTCCAACTCGGCGATCGCATCGCGCGAGGCGATGCGGTCGAGTTCGGCGTTGCCAAGGCTGCCGAGCGGGTCGGTGCCGGGGGTGACCAACAACTTGGCGCCCACGTTCGGTCCGTCGACAACGGTGACGAGCGCCACCGGTTCGTCGGCCCGGAGCAACTCGCTGAGGCTAGCGAACAGTGCCATCACCACTCCAACGGTTCGATGAACAGGCGGATGGTGCCGCCACACGTGAGGCCCACGGCGAAGGCGTCGTCGTCGCTGTAGCCGAAGCTGACGATGCGAGCGGGTGCCTCACCGGCGAGCACGGCGAGCGCCTCGCCCACCACTGCCCCCTCCACGCAGCCACCGCTGACGCTGCCAGCCACTTCACCGTGCTCGTTCACGGCCATCGCCGCGCCCGGGTCGCGCGGGCCCGAGCCTTCGATGTCGACCACCCGGGCAACCGCTACGCGCAGCCCGGCCGCATGCCAGCGATCGATGTCGTCGAGCAGATCCTTCATGCCACCCTCCCGCTCCGACTCGCTGCACGCGTGGCCGCGTGCCGTCCCTCGCCACGCCGAGGGGCGTCGGCAGCGATCACAGCAGCGAGTTCGTGCATCGCCGCCAGGCTATGCCCTTCCACGAAGTCGTCGACATAGGGCAGGGCCGCCGCCATTCCGCGCGCCAGCGGCGCATACCCAGGGGTGACCTTCAACGGGTTCACCCACACCAGGTGGTAGCTGACGCGTTGCAGCCGCTTCATCTGCTCGGCCAGCACGTGCGGATCGCCGCGGTCCCAGCCGTCGCTGAGCACGACGACGATTGCTCCACGGGCCATCCCGCGGACACCCCACTGGTCGTTGAACGTTCGCAGGCACTCACCAATTCGCGTGCCGCCACTCCAGTCGTGCACACGTCGGCCCGCCTCCGCCAGCGCCTTGTCGGGATCGCGGCTGTGCAACTCCTTGGTCATGCGGGTAAGGCGGGTGCCGATGGCGAAGGCCTCCACCCGCTGGCGACCGCTGACTGCCGCATGCACGAACCGGAGCATGGCCCGCGCATACGGCTCCATGGAGCCGCTGATGTCGAGGAGGAGCACCAGCCGACGCAATCGTGGCCCTGGCTCCTGCCACAGGCGGGTGATGGGTTCGCCGCCGGTGCGCAGCGCGGAGCGCAACGTTGCCTGAACATCTGGTCGACGCCCATGGCGGTGGCGGCGGTAGCGGAACGACCGTCGTGGCGGGCCGACGAAGCGCAAGCTCGCCATCAGTTCCTGCGCCAAGCGAAGTTCGTCGTGGTCGTACTGGGCGAAGTCCTTGTGGCGTAACACCTCCATCGCGGAGAACCGCAACGTGATGGTGGGCTCGTCGGAGGGTGGCGCGTCGCCCTGGTCGTCGCTGTTGCCGTCGTCGCTGTCGTCGTCGATGGCAAGCGTGATGTGAAGTGGCTCCTGCTCGGCCTCGTCCGCTGCCAGCGCCGAGCGCGCCGCCCAGAACACCGCGAATGCCCGGTCGTACACCACGATGTCGTCGGGGTTGCGAACCAGGGTGGCCCGCCCGGCCCAGTACACCTCGGATCGTTCGTCGAGGTGCAGGCGCCCGAGCGCATCGACGAAGGTGAGCACGCTGCCGAGCGGCACACGGAGGCCTGCCCCGCGCAGCACGCGAGCGAACGCGACCGCCATACGATCAGCGTTCACGGTCGCTGGAAGCCCCGTTCGAAGGCTTGCTTGACGAGATCGGCGATGCCGTGCTGGCGGGTGCGCTCCTGGTCTTCGCGGTACTTCAGCACGGTGCCGAGCGTCGCCGACACCACCTTCTCGTCGAGTTCGGTCACTCCGAGGGCGGCGAGCGCCTGGGCCCAGTCGATGGTCTCGGCGACGCCCGGTGGCTTGTACAGGTGCAGTTCGCGGAGGCCTTCGACCGCGGCGGCCACCTGGCGCGCCAACCGATCGAGCGCTTGGGGCACACGCATGCGCACGATGCTCACCTCGCGCTCGAAGTCGGGGTGCTCCACCCAGTGGTAGAGACAGCGGCGCTTCAGCGCGTCGTGCACGTCGCGCGTGCGGTTGCTGGTGAGGATGACGATGGGCGGCCGTACCGCAGCGAACCGGCCCAGCTCGGGCACGGTGATCTGGTACTCGCTGAGCACCTCGAGCAGGTAGGCCTCGAACTCGTCGTCGGCCCGATCGACTTCGTCGATGAGCAGCACCGGGGGCTGCTCGGCGCCCGAGTCGATCGCTTGCAGCAGCGCGCGCTTCAGCAGGAACCGCTCGTGGTACAGCTGTTGTTCCAGAGCGCTGGTGGTGAGCCCGAGTGACTCGCCGGTGGCCTCGGAGGCGCGAAGGTGCAGCAGTTGGCGGCTGTAGTCCCAGTCGTAGACGGCTTGGGAGACATCGATGCCCTCGTAGCACTGCAAGCGGATGAGCTGCCCCCCGGTCCAGCGGCTGAGCACCTTCGCCACCTCGGTCTTGCCGACGCCGGCCTCACCTTCGAGGAGGAGAGGGCGCTGCAGCGTGAGGGCCAGGTAGATCGACGTGGAGAGCCCGTCGTCGGGGATGTAGCCGTGTGCAGCGAGAGCGGCCGACACCTCGGCGGGGGTGGCGATCGAGAGCGTCATTGCGCAGAAGGTTAGAGGGGGATGCCATGCTGGTGCTTGATGGGCCCCCGATCCCACGAACCACAACCCGCATCGTTGCGCACCGTGCGCGTGCACGCCCCGTCGGCCTCCGCCGTGCGCGTCCAGGTGCGACCATGTCATGCCCCCACCGGCGAAACGTCGGTGGCGGCCCGACACGATGCGGCCGATGGGCGGTGGGTTGCTGAGTTCGAGGCGTTCGCGGGCGACCACTACTGGCTGGTCGTCGATGATGGTCCGCCGCTGCTCGACCCACACTCACTCGACGTGGCATTCACCGACGCCGGCCCGGTGAGTGTGGTGCGCGACCCGTGGGAGGTGCACCCGCAGGCAGCACCGCTGCGACACGCCCCCGTGGTGTACGAGGCGCACGTGAAGGGCTTCGGCGGCTCATATCTCGGGTGCATCGATCGCCTCGACCATGTGGTGCACACCGGCGCGAACGTGCTCGAGCTGATGCCTGTCCACCCGTTCGACGACAGCGACAATTACTGGGGCTACATGCCGCTCGTCTGGGGCGCGGTGCACCGCGGCTATGCCCGTGACCACTCGCGGGCTGCGGAGGAGCTGGCGGAACTGGTCGCTGCTGCACATCGACGCGGTCTGCACGTGTGGCTCGACGTGGTCTTCAACCACACGGGCGACGATGGGCTGGCTCATCCGGTGCGCTCGCTGCGCGGGCTCGACGAGCGCGGCCTGTACCGCCATCACGCCGACGGCCGACCCACCAACGACAGCGGCTGCGGGAACGACGTCGATCCGTCGCACCCGTACATTCGCTCGCTGGTGCTCGAGGGCCTCGATCGGCTTGCCGACCTGGGGGTCGACGGCTTCCGCTTCGATCTCGCGTCGCTGCTCACCCGCGACGGGGGAGGCTTGGTGGACCGCATCACCGAGTGGGGCCGCCGCCGCGGCGTCACGCTGGTGGCCGAGGCCTGGGACCTTGGCGCCTACCAGGTGGGTCATGGCTGGCCGTGGCCTGAGTGGCTGCAGTGGAACGACCGCTTCCGCGACACCGTCCGCAGCTTTCTGCGCGGTGAGCCCGGCATGGTGCACGCGCTGAGCCAGCGGGTGCAGGGCAGCCCCGATCTGTTCGGTGCCGACGGCCGCGCCCGCACGTTGAACTTCGTCACCGCCCACGACGGGCTGACCATGCACGATCTCACGACGCTCACCAGCGACCGCCATCGTTCATGGGACTGCGGCCCCGAGCTGCGGCTCCAGCAACTGCAGAACTACTTCACGCTGTTGCTGCTCTCGGCTGGCGCTGCAATGTGGGTAATGGGCGACGAGTTCGCCCGCACCCAACAGAACCACGACAACCCCTACAACATCGACGGCCCGCTCACGCACGTCGATTGGGCGTCGGCCAGCGAGTGGCGACGCCTCACGGAGGCGGTGCGAACGCTCACCCGTCTGCGCCGGTCGCGCCCTCCTACCGAGTTCCGCTTCTACGGCGTCGGCGCGCAGATGGACGACGGCCCCAACTCGCACAGCCTGGCATGGAGCAGCAACGGGCTCTACGTGATGGCGAACGCCTGGTGGGAGCCGCTCACCTTCGAGATCCAGGAACCGGGGGAGTGGCGAACGGTGGTGGCCAGTGCCCCCGCCCGACACCGCAAGCGACTCGTCGACGTGGCGCCCCGGTCGGTGGTGGTGCTGCAGCGCATCGCCGGCTGACGGGGGGTGGCTGGGCGCGCATCGTGCATGCCCGCGTTCACGTCAGTTCGATTTCGATTCGCCCTCTGCAGATGGGACCGTTCCACGACGAAGAAGGCAGAACTCATTGCCCTCGGGGTCGTGCAACACCACCGTGTGTTCGCTGGCTTGGTGTGCCCCGAGACGTGCACCCAATGACGTCAGTCGGGCCAGTTCGGCAGGAACGTCGTCGGCGACGAGGTCGAGGTGCTGCCGTGCATTCGAAATCGAAGCGAGGTGAGCGAGGGCTGTCGAACGGCGGAGCAGTCGAACCGTCGACCTACGAGTCGAAGCCGAGGCCGAAGCGGTCGAGACCGCGTAGCCACAGGTTGCGCTTGCCCGTCTTGTCTTCGCGGTCGAGTGAGTAGCGGGTGGCTTGAATGCCGATGAAGCGGAACGGCTCAGGCGGGAATGGAATCGGCTTCGACTTGACGAACTCGGTCTCGGTGGCCTTGCTGCGCTTGCCGTCGAGCAGGTCGAGCATCACCTCTGCACCGAAGCGGGTGCTGGCGACGCCGAGGCCGGTGTAGCCCACCGAGTAGGCCACGCGCCCCTGCCACGCCTTGCCCCAGAACACGCTGAACCGGCTGCACGTGTCGATGACGCCACCCCAGGTGTGCGTGAACTTCACGCCTTCCAACTGCGGGAACGTGTCGAAGAAGTGCTTGCTCAGCTTGGCCCACGTCTCCGGGCGGCTCTCGAACTCGCTGTTCATCTTGCCGCCCCAGAAGTAGATGACGTCGTAGCCACCCCACAGGATGCGGTTGTCTTCGGTGAGTCGGTAGTAGTGGAACTGGTTGCTGATGTCGCTGAGGCCCTGGCGCTTCTCCCAGCCGATCTCGGCCAGCTGCGCTTTGGTGAGCGGCTCGGTGACCATGCAGTAGTCGTACACCGGCGCGATGTAGTGGCCGATGCGCTTGAGGAGCGGCTTGAACGCGTTGGTGGCCAGCGCCACACGGCCGGCACGGATGCGGCCGAGCGGTGTGGTGACCAGCACGCCCACGCCGTCCTTCTCGATCGACGTCGCCTTCGTGTCTTCGTAGATGCGCACGCCCAGCGACATCGCCGCCGCCTTCAGCCCCCACGCCAAGCGGGCAGGGTCGACCAACGCGGCGCGGTCTTTGCGCCACAGCCCACCGAGGTAGGTGGGCGAGTTCACCTGGGCGCGCATGGCCTGCTGGTCGAGCAGCTCCACCTTCTGGCCGAGCGCGCGGAGTTGGGTGTAGTCGTCGCGCAGCTCGTCGAGATACGACGGCGCGTGGAACGTGGTGGCGATATCGATGACGCCGGTGCGTTCGTAGTCGCAGTCGATGTTGTAGCGCTGGATGGCGGCCTCGATGTCGTTGAGGTTCTTCAGCCCCAACTCCTCCAGCAGCGGCAACTCCTGCGGGAAGCGCTCCTGCCCGTTGGCCACCCCATGAGTGAGGCTGCTCTCCATGAAGCCACCGTTGCGGCCACTGGCCTGCGAACCCACCTCGTGTGCGTCGATGAGCACCACATCGCGGCTGGGGTCGCGCTCTTTGGCGATGATGGCCGTCCACAAACCGTTGTAGCCGCCGCCCACCACACAGAGGTCGCAGCTCTCGGTGCGCACCAGGGTGGGGTTGCTGTCGGGTTCGTCGGCGTCGTCGTACCAGTAGGGGTACGGATCGGCGTCGGCGATCGCGTCGAGATGGAACTCCTTGATGTCTTCGTCGCCGTCGATGTCGAACGACATGGTCTCACCACCTGTTCGGGCGACAGGCTACTCGTCGGCGCCGACCTCGGTGGGCACGGCGTCGAGCTCAAGGTCGAAGTCGGCGAACCGGGGGTCGAGGGTGAGCACGCGGCGCACCCGGTGGCGCTCGCACATCACCAGGGTGAGCGCCAGGTCGGGGTCGGGCACGATGCCGGCTTGTTGCATGCGGTTCACCGCCCGTTCGTGCTGTGCCCCGACCCGTAGCGGGTCGACCGGTGCGAAGCGGCCGATTCGCGGTGGCAGGAAGAACCAGAACTTGGCCCGCCATCCGGCCTCCGGGCCAGCGGCTACGACCCGCAGGTGTCGATCCACTGCCACGAGGAGGATGCGCTCGCTGCGGTACAGCTCGAGCAACTGCGTGTAGGCGGCCGACACGGCGCGATGCTGGGGGTGATCGGAGTGCGCGAGCGCCAACAGGGCACTTCGCTCGATGAGCACCTGGGGTGGGTCGAGACGGCTCATGCGCGCCCCGCCTCGTACGGCACGTACCCGGCCGGCACCGTCTGGTTGGTGGTGACGGGCAGGTCGGCGAGTGCCCGAGCGGTGCGGCGGTCGCGCACCTGCTGTTCGCGGCGGTCCCAGAACCAGAAGCCGCCCACCGTGATGGCCCAGCCCACCAGGCCGTCGATGACCCAGTGCTCGGCCAAGTAGACGAGCGAGGTGAGCATGGTGATGGGGAACAGCCACAGCGCCCACTTCACCCAGCGTCGGCGGATCCACTGCATGAAGAAGAGCGGCACGATGAGAGCGAACGAGGCGTGCAGCGACGGCATTGCAGCCACTGCGTTGCCCTTGCTGAGTTGCACGTTGTAGTCGTGGGTGAAGCCTTTGAAGCCGAGGTCGCGGAACCCGCGCCCGGCGCCGCGGGTGAGTTCGGGAATGATCTCGTAGTTGTAACGCGGGTCGCCAGCCATCCACGGTGGCACCGTGGGCAGCAGGATGAACATCGCGCACGCCACCATCAGGAGGGTGGCGAATCGCTTCATGAACCGGGTCCATTGGCGGTGGCTGAGGTACCACAGCACCGCCATGGCGATGATGGGGAACACGAAGTGCGTCATGTAGGTGGTGGACGCGATGTAGTCCCACCAGCGGATGTCGCGCTGCCAGAACCGCTGCAGGACCACATTGGGGTCGTGGCCGAAGAACATCGCCCGGTCGATCTCGCGCATCGTGTCGACCTGAAGCGGGAACGGGCCCACTTTGAACAGGCCGAACACTTCGAACCCGTTGTCGCCGTAGTCGCGAGTGCGTTCGTACGACGTCCACATGACGATGTAGAAGATGCAGTCGATGAGCAGCACGCCCCACGTGCGCCACGACCGCCCCACGAAAGCGGCGACCAAGAAGATGCCCACGCTGATGGCCACCGAGATGCGGTCGATGGGTAAGCCCATGTACTTGAGCCACCACAGGTAGGCCACCAGATATATGCCCATGAAGGTGAGGCGCACCGCGTGCAGCGCGTCGACGGGCACGACGTCGGACACGCGTCGACGGCCGTCGGTGGGCTGGAACGTGGGCGCCTCGGGGCTGGCGGACATGGCCGCTTACTGTACCGACGCCGGATGGTCATCTCCCGGCAACCTGAAGGGCACGCTGTGCCCCCGGGGTTCAGGCGCTGGCTTGTTCGAGCGCCCGGCGCACGAGCACCTTGGCCAAGTGCACGCGGTACTCGGGGCTGGCATTCAGGTCGCTCTGCGGCTCGGCTTCCGCGGCGGCCAACTGGGCGGCATCGGCGATGCTGGCACCCTGAGCCAGCGCCCCCGACACGCTGCTGGCCAGAATGGGCGTGCTGCCCATGTTGACCAGCGCCACGCCACTGTCGCCGTTGCGGCGCCACGCCGCGACACCGACGATGGCCCAGTCTTGCGCCCGGCGGTTGAACTTCTGGAAGCTCCAACCTGCGCCACCCATCTTCGGCACACGGATCTCGGTGAGCATCTCGTCGGCCGCGAGGGCACTCTCGAGGAAGCCCTGGTAGAAGTCGGCGGCGGCGATCTCGCGAGTGCCGTTGGGCCCCTGGGCCACGTAGGTGGCCCCGAGTGCCAGTGTGGTTGCTGGCAGGTCGCTGGCGGGGTCGGCGTGGGCGATGGTGCCGCCCAGGGTGCCGCGGTGGCGCACCTGCGGGTCGCCCACATGGCCGGCAGCGTGGGCCAGCAGGGGCACATGCTCGGCCAGCAGCGGGCTGCGCTCGACGTCCATGTGCCGGGTGAGCGCACCGATGGCGATGTGGTCGCCAGCGTCGCGGATGTAGCTGAGGTCGCTCACCCGGCCGATGTCGACCAGCACACTCGGCTGGGCGAGGCGCAGCTTCATGAGCGGCAGCAGGCTGTGGCCGCCGGCGAGGAACTTGGCGTCCTCACCGTGTTCGCCGATAAGGCTGATGGCTTCATCGGCCGAGGTGGCGCGGACATAGTCGAATGCGGCGGGAATCACTTGCTGGCTCCGTTCGTGGTGTGCTGGGCGGCATTGATGGCGTTCCACACGGTGTGTGGGCTGGCGGGCATGGGCATGTCGCGCACGCCGAGATGGCTGAGCGCATCGACGATTGCGTTGATGACGGCAGGGGCGGCGCCGATGGTGCCGGCCTCGCCGATGCCTTTCACCCCCAACTGGTTGGTGGGTGACGGGGTGACGGTGTGACCGAGGGTGAGCGACGGCACATCACTGGCGGCGGGCACCAGGTACTCGGCGAGGGTGCCGCTCTTGAGGTTGCCGTCGCTGTCGTACACGGCTTCCTCGAACAGTGCCTGGGCGAGACCCTGGATGACCCCACCGTGCACCTGACCCTCCACGATGAGCGGGTTCACCTGCACACCGCAGTCGTCGACGGCCACGTACTGCAACACCTCGACGTGCCCGGTTTCGGTGTCGACCTCCACGGTGCAGATGTGGGTGCCGAACGGCCACGAGAAGTTCGGTGGGTCGTACGTGGTGTGCGCTTCGAGATTGGGCTCCATGCCGTCGGGCAGGTTGTGAGCGGTGAAGGCCTCGAAGGCGATGGCGGCGAGCGGCAGCGACCGATCGGGGGTGCCCTTCACGCTGAACGTGCCAGCGGCGAACTCGAGGTCGGCCTCGTCGGCCTCCAGTTGGTGGGCGGCGATCTTCTTCGCCTTGTCGATGACTTTGTCGCATGCCATGGCGATGGCCACGCCGCCGACGGGTAGCGAGCGCGAGCCGTAGGTGTCGAGGCCGAGCGGGGCGATGGCTGTGTCGCTATGCAGCACGTCGACGTCGTCAGGCGATACCCCCAGCTTCTCGGCGACGATCATGCTCCACGAGGTCTCGTGGCCCTGCCCGTGTGGGGCGGTGCCGGTGACCACCTGGATCTTGTTGGTGGGCAGCACCCGCACGGTGGCGGCTTCCCAGCCGCCGGCCGAATAGTTGAGCGAGGCGAGCACCCGACTGGGTGCCAGGCCGCACATCTCGAAGTAGCTGGCCTGACCGATGCCGACGACCTTCTTGGCACCGGGCACGTTCTGCGCGGCCTGGCGGGCACGCACGCCGGCGTAGTCGGCCAACTCGGCTGCCTTCGACGCTGCGGCCTCGTGGTCGCCGCTGTCGTACACCAGGCCGGTCATCGCCGTGTAGGGGAACTGCTCCTTGCGGATGAAATTGCGCTGCCGCAGTTCCATCGGGTCGATGCCCATGGTGTCGGCCAACGCGTCCATCGCCCGCTCGATGGCGTATGTGGCCTCGGGGCGGCCAGCGCCGCGGTAGGCGTCGGTGGGCGTGAGCGTGGTGAACACGCTGGTGCAGGAGAAGTCGTACGCGAGCGGCAGGTCGTACACACCGGCGTAGAGGAACGCGCCGAGCAGTGGGATGCCAGGGGTGACCAGTTGCAGGTAGGCGCCCATGTCGGCCAGCAGGCGGACCCGCACCGCGGTGAGCTTGCCGTCGGCGTCGGCCGCCAGTTCGATGTGTTGGATCTGGCCGCGGCCCTGAATGGTGGCCACGTGGTTCTCGCTGCGGGTCTCGTTCCAGCGCACCGGCACGCCGTGCTTGCGGGCCAGGGCCAGGCACAGCAGTTCTTCGGCGTACACGTTGAGCTTGCTGCCGAAGCCGCCGCCCACGCTGGGGCACACCACCCGCAACTGGTGCTCGGGGATGCCGAGGGTGAGCGCCGACATCACCTTGAGGATGTGCGGCACCTGGGTGGACGAGTACATCGTGATGTCGCCGCCGAACGGCTGCGGAACGGCGCACACTGCCCGGGGCTCCATGGCCACAGGAATGAGCCGCTGCTGCACGTAGCGCTCGCTCACCGTGTAGGCGGCGGCGGCGAAGGCGGCGTCGACCTGGCCGGGCTCGCCTTCGATCTTGAGGTCCCACTGGTAGCTCTTGTTGGTGCCAAGGTCGTCGTGGATGACCACCCGGTCGCTCAACGCGTCTTCCAGGTCGACCACGGCTTCGAGCGGTTCGTACTGCACGTCGATGAGCTCGGCGGCATCGCGTGCCGCGGTGTCGCTGGTGGCCAGCACGCAGGCCACGCCGTCGCCGACGTAGGCGGCCTTGCCCACCGCCAACGGGTAGTGGGCCGGGTTCTTCATGTCGGCCGTGACGGGCCATGCGCACGGCATGGGCGCGGCCCACACAGTGGCGAGGTCGGCGCCGCTGTAGGCGGCGACGACGCCCGGGACGTCGAGTGCCGCCGACACGTCGACCGACGTGATGCGGGCGTGTGCATAGGGGCTGCGCACCACCACGAGGTGGAGTGCACCGGGCACGTTGAGGTCGTTCGTGTACTTGGCTTCGCCCGTGAGGAGGGCGGGGTCTTCACGCCGCAGCAGCCGGCTCCCCAGCACGGCAGCAGGGCGATCCTGCAGGTCGGTCATCTCGGTACCCCCAGTACCTTTGTGATGCGAGTGGTATCAGTCGCCCGCCGCGCAGGCGAGCACGCTCTTGACGATGTTGTGATAGCCCGTGCAACGGCACAGGTTGCCTTCGAGCCCGATGCGCACCTCTTCTTCGGTGGGGTTCGGGTTCTCTTTCAGCAGGCTGGTAGCCGCCATCACCATGCCGGGAGTGCAGTAGCCGCACTGCAGGCCGTGGTTCTCCATGAAGGCCTTCTGCATCGGGTGCATTTCGCCGCCCTGGGCCATGCCCTCGATGGTGGTGACCTCGCACCCGTCGGCCTGCACGGCCAACACGGTGCAGCTCTTCACCGCCTCACCGTTGAGGTGCAGGCTGCATGCCCCGCACGACGACGTATCGCAGCCGATGTTGGTGCCCGTGAGGCCCAAGGCCTCGCGCACGTAGTGAACGAGCAGCGTGCGCGGCTCGACCTCGTTTTCGTGCACCGTACCGTTGACCGTGACGCGAATCTTCACCAGTGATCCCCCCTTGCGGATCGGAGTGCCCCCAATGGCCCGCCCATCATGCACCAAAATGGGTGCCATGGGAAACCGCAGCGCGTCGGCGCGCCGTGACGCGCACGGTCACCACTCACATTCACCGTCGCATTCACATTCGCACGCTCCATGGGCCACCGGCCCCGGGATGGAGCGGTCGCTCTGGATTGCGGTGGGTGCGTGGGCCGTCATCGCCGTCGTTGGGTTGGTGCTGCTGTGGCCGGGCGACCGGGCGGCGTCGCCGTTCCGTGACGAGCCGCGAGCCGATGGCCAGGTGGAGTCGGTCACCATTCAGCCGTGCACCGGTACATCGGTGGAAGATCTGGTGGAGTGCCGAGCGCTCACGGTGCTGATCACCAGCGGCGACACGGCCGGTGACCGCACCGTGCTCGAGCAAGCGGTCACGGCCACCGAAGGCCGGTTGCCGCAGGCGGGCGACGAGATCGTGCTGCTGGTGACCACCACGCCCGACGGCGCGGTGTTCTACCAGTTCGCCGACTACCAGCGCAGCGGCAGCATGTGGGTGCTCGTGTTGCTGTTCGCTGTCTGCGTGGTGGCGCTCGGCAGGTGGCGAGGGGCGGGCGCGCTCGCCGGGCTTGCGGTGAGTGTGGCGGTGTTGGTGGGCTTCGTGCTGCCGGCGCTGCTCGATGGCTCGAACCCGGTCATCGTGGCCATCGTCGGTTCCTCGGTCATTGCCTTCGCGTCGCTCTACCTCGCGCACGGGGCGACGTCATCCACCAACGTGGCGCTGCTCTCCACGCTGGTGTCATTGGCGCTCACCGGTGCCTTGGCGTGGGTGTTCATCGAGCTCACCACCCTCACCGGGTTGAGCGACGAGAACGCCCTCTTCCTCGAAGCGTTCGGGGTGCAGCTCGACCCGCGTGGGCTGTTGTTGGCGGGTGTGGTGATCGGTTCGCTGGGCGTGCTCGACGACGTCACCGTCACGCAGGTGTCGGCGGTGGGGGAGTTGTACCGTGCGCAGCCCGGCGCCTCGGCTCGCGAGTTGTACGGTCAGGCCCTCACCATCGGACGCGACCACATCTCGTCCACCGTCAACACCCTGTTCCTCGCCTACGCCGGGGCGGCGCTGCCGCTGCTGCTCCTGTTCACCGAAACCGGGGCGGGTGTCGCCGACGTGTTCACACGCGAAGTGGTGGCCATCGAGGTGGTGCGCACGCTCGTTGGCTCGATCGGCCTCATCGCCAGCGTGCCCATCTCCACCTGGCTCGCGGCGACGGTGCTCACCCGCGACCGTTAGTGCCTGCCGGGTCAGCCCACGCTGTGCAAGCCGCCCGAAAACGCGCGCCCCTCCAAGGAACGTCCCGAGTGGCTGCGTAAGCGCCCACTGAGCTGAGCTGAGTGGACCGGGCGGGAACAGCCCTCCGTCCGGAGCGGTGGATCACCCATGCAACTGGCGGTAGGTGGCCGTTCAGATGTTCAGATCTGTGCCTCGGGGCTGCCTTGCGCCGTAGCGCCACTTCAAGCATCATGCGCCGCATGAACCCACCACTACCGGAGGCGACTGAACGCGGCGGTCACCCACGGCTGCTGATGCCGCTGGTCGTCACGGGAGTGGGATTCGGCGTAGCCCTTGCGTCGCTCCCACTTGGGGTGCGGCTGCTTGGCCTCGTGGCAGTACTTGCGGCTCAACCACGGCTGGATGCCGCAATCCTGGCTCGGTGGCGTAGGCATCGTGCTGGCCGATCGAGTTGACGTTGACTGCTCCGTCGCGGTCCGCCTTCGTGGAGGCAGGAGCTGGTGTGATCCGCACTGACATGCGGTTCGGCGCCACCTCGACAACGCTCGACGCAGGCACGCAATATCGCCCCGAGGGCGAGAATTCGTACCTGCGTCGACCAGCAGCGCCGGAGCCTTCTGCCGCGTGCCACGAGTGCCGGTACGTGACAGAACGCAGGCGTTGTCCGACGGGGCGCTAGTCGAGTGGGCGGTGGTGGTGCGGCATTCGCCGGGGCAGCGTCGCGAGGAACACGACGGCGAAGGTGACAGCGGCGACGAGGCCGATGGTGGCGCCCGGTGCAGAGTTGAGGTGGTAACTGAGCACCAGGCCGAACACGCCCTCCGCCACACCGAAGGCAACGCCGAGCACCGTCATCCGTGCGAGCGTTCGGGCGAGCAGGCGTGCCGTGGCTGCCGGGGTGACGAGCATGGTGATCGACATGATCGTCCCGACGGTACGCAGGCTGACCACCACGACCACCGCGAGCAGCACGACGATGACCCCCTGCACCAGTTCCACGCGCACGCCCACCTGCTCGGCTTGCACGTGATCGAACGTGGCGAGGCGCAGTTCGCCGAACAACGCCATCACCACCAGCACGGCGCCACCACCGAGGGCCATGTTGAGCCAGATGTCGCCCCACGTGACGGTGAGCAGGCGGCCGAACAGGAAATGGGTGAGCTCCACATCGGCGCGCAGGCGGCTGATGACCACGACGCCGAGCGCGAAGAACGCGGTGCCCAGCACGGTGATGATGGTCTCCTGGCCGAGCCGCTTGCTCGACGAGAACACCAGCAGCAGGGCGGCGATGATGAGGCCCGCGCCGAGCGCGCCGAACAGCACGTTCACCCCGGCGCTGAACGCAAGGGCAACGCCGGCCAGCGTGCCGTGCGCCATGGCATCGCCGAGGTTCGCCATGCGCCGCAACACCACCCACGTGCCCACCACGGGGGCGACGACGCCGACGATGAGCGTGGCGATCAGTGCGCGCTGCATGAACTCCGTCTGGAACGGATCAGTCAACCACGACACGCGATGCCTTCCCGGAGAGCGCCGACCCGAAGGTGGCGTCGAGCACGTCGTCGGTGAAGGTGTCGGCAGGAGGTCCGTCGCCCTGCAGCGTGCCGTTGACGCACAGGCAACGCGAGAATCGGCGACGCGCCAGTGCCAGGTCGTGCGTCGCCACCAACAGAGTGGTTCCTTCTGCCGCCAACTCGGCGAACACATCGAGCAGTTCGAGGGTGGTGGGCTGGTCGACGCCGCTCAGTGCTTCGTCGAGCAGCACCACTGAGGCCTGCTGAGCGAGCGCCCGAGCCAGGTAGGCGCGCTGGAGTTGGCCGCCGGACAACTCGGTGAGCGCTCGGTCTTCGTGGTGTTCGAGGCGCACACGTTCGAGCGCGGCCGACACGGCGGCCCGATCGTCGCCGCCGGGACGACGCCACCAGTGGCGGAAGCGGCGACGGCCGGCCAACACCAGTTCGCCGACAGTGATGGGGAAGTGCAGGTCGTTGTCGTTCCGCTGGGGGATGTAGGCGAGGTCCATGCGGTCGGTGCGGTGGTGGCAGTGCACGCCATTCACCTGCACGACGCCCTCGTGGTTCACCAACCCGCAGATGGCCTTGAACAGGGTGCTCTTCCCTGCCCCGTTGGGGCCGATGACGCCGATGAGTTCACCGCGCCCGACGGCGAACGTGACGTCGTGCAGCACATGCCGCTGGCCGTACCGAACACCGAGGTCGACGACCTCCAAAACCGGGCACTCGGTCATGCGCAGCGCAGGCCGGCGCGGAGTGCCTCGAGGTTGGAGCGCATCACGGAAATATACGTCTCGCCTGCGTCGAGTTGCTCCTGCGACAGTGATTCGAGCGGGTCGAGCACGGCCACGCTGCCACCGATCTCGTCGGCCACCGTACGGGCAAGGTCATCGGGGAGGTTCTGCTCGAAGAAGATCGTCGTGACGTTGTTCGCACGGGCGATCTCGGCCACTTCCTCGAGGGCCTGTGCCGACGGTTCTTCACTGGGCGAGATGCCGGCGATCGGCACGGTGCGCAAGCCGTAGGCGGCAGCGAGGTAACCGAAGGCGTCGTGGTTGGTCACCAACGCATCGGTCTCGCACGACGCGAGACCAGCAGCCATCTCCTCGTCGAGGGCAGTGAGTTCGGCCCCGTAGGCAGCAGCTGCGGCGGCGAAGTCGTTGGCCAGATCGGGGCGGGCGTCGCCCAGTGCCTCGGCGACGGCGGTCGCCATCAGGGCCATGTTGGCCGGGTCGAGCCACACGTGAGGGTCGTCGCCCTCATGCGAGTGGCCGTGCTCTTCCTCGCCCTCGGCGTGCTCTTCGTCCTCTGTGTGCTCGTCCTCGCCCTCGGCGTGCTCTTCGTCCTCTGTGTGCTCGTCCTCGGCGTGCTCATCGCCTTCCGCGAAGGGGATCTGCTCCACCGCCTCGAGCACGTCGACGCGGGTGATCGACGAGGGCAGCGAGCCAATCGCCTTCTCCACGCCCGGCTGGAACTCCCCGCCCAGGTACACCACGATGTCGGCGGCTTCGAGCTCGCCGAGTTGCTGCGCCGTCGGTTCGTACTCGTGAGCTTCCTCGCCGGGCGGCACGAGAGCGACCACATCGACTGCGTCGGCGCCGACAGCGCGTACGACTGCTTCCACCGGGTAGAACGACACCGCCACCGTCAACCGGTTGCCGGTCGTGGAGCTGGCATCCGATGCGGATCCGGAGTCGTCGTCACCGCAGGCAGCGACGAGCAGAAGTGACAGCGGGAGGGCAAGAGCGAGACGACGTTGCATAGGAGCGAATCCTAACCGCAATAGGAATCATTCCCACAACGTGGGTGTCAGGATGTTGACACCGCCGTGCCTGCTCGCCAGTTCTCGCCGTGCGCTGCCATCCACGGCTCGACGGCGGTGGGGGCCAACGCCGCGCTGAACAAGTGGCCCTGCGCGAGGTGGCAACCGAGGTCGCGAAGGGTGCGCAACTGTTGTTCGGTCTCGACCCCTTCGGCCACTACTGCGAGCCCGAGGGTGGACGACATGCCCACCACCGCGGCGACCACCGCTCGGTCCTCGGCGTGGTCGCACACACCGTTCACGAACGAGCGGTCGATCTTGACGGTGGCGAGGGGGAAGCGGCGAATGTGGGTGAGCGACGAGTATCCGGTGCCGAAGTCGTCGAGGCAGAGGGTTGCCCCCATCGAACGCAGTTCGTCGAGCGTGTGCTCGGGCGACACTCGTCCACCCCCGGCGCGTCGGGCGATGGTTGCGTGCTCGGTGATCTCGATCACCAGCCGTTCGGGCGACAGCCCGTGAGCCGCCACGATGTGGCCAAGTCGGTCGCACAGGCCGCGGTCGGACAGTTGGCCGACCGACAGATTGAGCCCGAGGAGAATGTGCGGGGGAAGACTGGTGACCGACGAGCACGCGGAGTGCGCCACGACGTCGCCGAGCAGCAGATCGAGCCCGGCGTCCTCGGCGAGGTCGAGGAAGGCGATGGGCGACAGCACCCCGAGTGCCGGGTGATGCCAACGTGCCAGCGCTTCAAGACCCACCGTGGCGCCTGAGTCGATTTCCACCACCGGTTGCAGGTATGCCACCACCTCGCCTCGTTGCAGGCCAGCAGCCAGATCGTCAGCAAGGCGTCGCCGCTGGTTGGCGTTGCGGTGTCGCTGCGCCACGCTGCGCACGGGTTCGCCGCCGCGCGCGGCCTTCGCCTCGTACATCGCGAGGTCGGCGTCGGCGAGAAGGCCGGTGACCGTGGCGTCGTGGTCTGCGAGGGCCAGGCCGACGCTGGCGGTGACGCGCACTGGGCCTTCGGCCAGCAGGTACGGCATCGAGAGGGTGCCGTCGATGCGGTCGCACAGGGCCTGCCCGCTCTGTCGATCTGCCACCCCGAGTGCCAACACGACGAACTCGTCGCCCCCCGAGACGCGCAGCTACCGCATCGTCGACGGTTCGATCGCTGAAGAACCCATCGCTGTCGGCTGAACCCGCACCGGCGACGTCTCGTACAACCGCGGTAGAATCTCGACCCTGCTGATCGGAATACTCGGCGAACCTGTCGGGTTGCACGTCACGGCACTCAGGAGGGGTCTTCGATGGTCATCAACGAGAACGTGCTCGATCTCATTGGCAACACACCCATGGTGGATGTCAGCCGGTTGTCGCCCAACCCCAATGTGCGCATCGTGGCCAAGCTTGAGAGCCAGAACCCGTTCGGCTCGGTGAAGGACCGCATCGCCAAGCAGATGATCGAGCAGGCCGAGAAGGATGGCGTGCTCAAGCCCGGCCAGACCATCATCGAGCCGTCGTCGGGCAACACCGGCATCGCGCTCGCGGCCATCGCCCAGATGAAGGGTCACCCGATCAAGATCCTCATGCCCACCAGTGTGAGCATCGAGCGTCGCCAGATGCTCGAGGTGTTCGGCGCCGAACTCATCCTCACCCCTGGTGAGGAAGGCAGCAATGGTGCGGTGAAGCGGGCCATGGAGATGGCCGCCGAGCACCCCGAGTGGTGCTTCCTCTACCAGTACGGCAACGACAACAACCCGATGGCCCACTACGAGGGCACCGGCCCCGAGATCTGGCGCGACTGCCCAGAGATCACCCACTTCGTCGCCGGCCTGGGCACCAGCGGCACGCTCATGGGCACCGGCCGCTACTTGAAGGAGCAGAACCCCGACATCCAGGTGATCGCCATCGAACCGCCGCTCGGCGAGCGGGTGGAGGGCTTGCGCAACCTCGATGAGGGCTACATCCCTCCGTTGTTCGAGAACTGGCACGGCTTCGACCTGCTCGACCGCAAGCGCGTCGTTCGTCCCCGCGAGAGCCTGGAATGGACTCGCCGTTTGGTGAGCGAATGCGGCATCTTCGCCGGCATCTCCTCCGGTGCCGCGCTGGCGGGTGCCGCCAAGGTGGCTAGCCAAATCGAGTCGGGAACCATCGTCTTCATCGTGTGCGACGGCGGCTGGAAGTACCTCAGCACCGGCGCATACACCGACGATCTCGACGAAGCCGAAGCCAAGGCCGAACAGATCATCTACTTCTGAGCCAGCGCCGAAGCCAACTGCCGGAAGGTGAGTGTGTTGACGGAATCTTGTGCGAATGATCCGAGCGACTCATCGCCCCACGACGCCGTGCCGACTACAGTGCGCCACGTGGCATTGACGGGACCCCTGCCGAACTTCATCCGCACGACTCGCCGCCTACTGCTCGCGGGGTTGTTGAGCCTCACCAGCGTCGTGGCGGTAGCACCGGAGGCGTCTCCCGCAGCGGCTGCCGCACTGCCCAGCGGGTCGTCGACGTACGTCGCCGTCACCCCCCAACGCATGGCCGACACACGGCCGTCGCAGGGTTCCTATGGCTACACCATGGTGAATGCGTCCACGATGCGCATTGCGGTCACCGGGCGCGAGGGCGTGCCCGAGGATGCCATCGCTGCTGTGGTCAACGTCACCATCATCGGATCGGGCGCGAAGGGGTACATCACGGTCTTCCCTTCCGGTCAGGCGCTGCCCACCACCTCCAACGTCAACGCCGATGCCCCTGGCCGCACGGTGGCCAACATGGCCCACGTCAAGCTTGGCACCAACGGGTCGATCGATCTGTTCCGCAGCGGCAGCATGAACGTCGCCGTCGATCTGGTGGGCGTGTACGTGCCGGTCACAGCGGCCGTCTCGAGCGGTCGCCTGCAGACGTTGGCGGCCGGTGCGCAGCGTGTGTCCGACTCACGCCCGTCGAATGCGCTCGGTGCCAATACCACCCGCACCATTGATCTCGCCCCGGCGGGTCTCCCCACGGGCGCTAGCGCGGCGTTGGTGAACATCACGGCTGTCACCGCCTTTCCCGGCTTCTGGACGGCCTTCCCGTCGGGCACCTCGCGGCCCAACGTGAGCACCCTCAACATCGACACGGTCGGGCAAACTCGCGCCGCGCAGGCCATCGTGCCGCTCAACGGGGTGCGCACCATCAGCGTCTACGCCAGCGGCGGCGGCCACCTGCTCGTCGACCTCGTCGGCTGGTACACCGGCGACGGGGCTGCAGCGATGACCGACGGCCTGTTCTTGCCCGCCGCGCCGATGCGCATGCTCGACACCCGTGCCCTGCGCACGCTGGCTCCATGGGGCGGCAGCACCTACGAATTCCAGGTGGGTGCGCCGGTGGCCAACGCCGCCGCCGCCGTGATGAACCTCACCGGCACCCAACCGTGGGACAAGGGCTACGTCACCGCCTACCCAGCGGGCCTGGGGCGCCCCAACTCGTCGAATCTCAACGTGACGGGCTGGAACCAAACCATCGCCAACCACGCCATCACACGGGTCACCACCCGGGGTGCCGCGCTGTTCACCGATGCCGGGTTGCACATGATCGCCGACGTCGCCGGGTGGTTCCTGGGCACCCCGTCAGCGCCTGTACTGGCGGCCCCGAGCAACCCCAACTACACACCCAACCTCGCGTTGCGTGTCAATGCGTCGAAGGCCTATGTCAACACCGCAGTGAAGGCCAGCTCGAGTTCGTACCTCGACTACTGGGCCGACCGCGGCTACGCCGCCACATGGAGCGACCTGGCCAATGTGGCCACCCCTGGCAACGTCATGCTGTTCGGCCACCGCACCACTGGCTCGGCACCGTTCCGCTACATCAACCTGCTGAACGTTGGCGACTCGTTCAGCATCCTCGGTTCCGACGGGCGCACCTACCACTACCGAGTCGTCGACGATCGCGTCACTCTGCCCTCGTACTCCACCATCGCCGGCCTGGCCGCGGCGCACGGCCCGATGACGGCGCAGTTGGTGGCGTGCTCGAAGCTCGACGGCTCCGCCACCAGCACCAAGTACCGGCTGGTCATCACCGGCCGCTTGTACGCCGTTACCTGAGTCGCCGGCCTCGCCCGGTCGGCTGAGTGGCGTGGTCAGGCTCTGGCCAGCACCAGCCCCAGGATGCCCACGGCCACGATCACTGCTGCCGTGATTCGACGGCGATGGTCGCCTTCGCCGAGGAACTTCCAGCCAGCCAGTGCGGCCAGCACCACACTGCTTTCGCGTAGTGCCGTGACGTAGCCCACCGGTGCGAGGCGGAACGCCACCACCACCATGCCGTACGTGACCGTGGTGGCAACCCCGGTGACCAGGGAGACGCGCCACCGTGCCCGCAGCATTGCAGCCATGTCGCGACGGCGTCCGGTGGCCAACCCGAAGAGGGTGTTCGACGCAGCCCCACCCACCATCGTGGCGAAGATGTAGGCGATCGTGTCGGTCTTCGCTCGTGAGCCAGCCGCATCGAGTACCGAGTACACCCCGATCGTCACGGCCACGCCGAGCGCCACCACGATGCTGCGCCCGGTGGCGCCCGCGGCCAGCAGCGACAGACCGACGACGATCACTGCGATGCCCAACGCGTGCCACACGGTGAGGTGGTCGGAGAGGAACAGCACCCCACCGATGGCCGCCAACGCAGCACCGCCACCACGGGCAATGGGGTAGCTGACCGAGAAGTCGCCCACGGAGTAGGCCCGGGCGAGCAACCATGCATACGGCAGGTGCACCACCCCGCTGAGTGCTGCGAACACGTACGCCTTGCCAGGCATCCCGAACAGCACATGGTTGCCAACGGCGAGCGGCAGGCTCAGCACCCCCGCGGTGAAGAACTGTGCCCACAACACCAGGTAGCGGTCGCCAGTGGCGCGCTTGGCGACGAAGTTCCAACCGGCATGAAGACCGGCCGCGCCAAGGGAGAGCAGGGTGGCGAGGAGCACGAGACGTCAGACGGCCGACGGCGCAGTGGGGGCGGGGGTGGGCTGTTCCGGTGTGCTCGTGCGAGCCGGCTTCACCCATTTGCGACCGAACAGGTAGATGACAGGAAGCGTGAACAGCAACGGCCCGATGACGGCAAGCGGTCGCGACAACCACCACCACAGGGTGGGTTCGCGGGCTTCGTTGCGGTTGCCCTTCAGCGCGTAACTGGCCGCTCGGTGCAACGCCATTCCGGTGGTGTGGAACAGGAACAGGGGCATCGAGAAGCGGTTGATGGTTTCGTTCACCCGCTGCCACCTGCGGCGCTCGAGCCGCCGCTCCAACGCCGGCCGCAGCGTCTCCACCACTCCTGCCTGGAACACCACGAGGGCCACGATGCACAACGTGGGCGGCGCCATGTTGGAGGTCTCGCCTGGCACACCCACCATTGACCCCGGGTACAGGCCGCTGAACACCAGCCCCACCAGACCGAACAGGCCGGCCCACAGCAACGTCCAGTCGGAGCGGCGGGTGGCCCCCACAAGACGCTCGTAGAAGAACCCCAGCTGGTGGCACAGACCCCACACGACGATCATGTTGGCCATGCCGACCCACTCGTGGTCGTAGCGGAAGCGGATGATGTCGACCGCGAGGGCGATGCCGGCCAGCCACACCACGACGATGGAATCGAACCGGCGGTGGAGCCAGAGGAACACGGGCAGGAGCGCGACCAGCATGAGGTACACGCCCATGAACCACAGCGGGCTCACCACCAGCAGTACGGCTCGGCCCGCCCACTTGGCGTTGAACACATTGCCCAGCACCACGCCGAGCGTGACCCAGATGAACAACAGGATGAGCGCGGGAACGGCAAGGGCCCTCAATCGCCGCAGCACGAAGCGTGCCAAGCGTTCACCTTTGGCGCTGGCTGCCTCCCAGGCGACGAGGTGCGAGTAGCCGCCGACGTAGAAGAACAGGGGCATCACCTGCAACAGCCACGTGGCCGCCCACAACCCCGTGGTGAAACCAATCGGACTGGTGGCGCGTGGGCCGTCGTCTTTCCAGATGACAATGGTGAACACCCAATGCCACGCCACCACCACGAGCAGGCTGAACGCGCGCAGGAAGTCGATGTACGCGTTGCGCGCCCGGGGTGCGGGAACGCTCAACGGATACCCTCGAACCGTGGACGTGGATGCACACCCCGAGCGTAGGCGCTGGGAGGTGGTGGTTGCAGTGGTTGCGGTGTTGGTGGTGGCCAACATCATGTCGAACCGACTGTTGCCTGCCTGGGCGTATGTTCCGTGGAACCTGCTCGTCGCGGTCGCCGTGGTTGCGTTGGCACGCCGCGACGTGAGCCACGAAGCCATGGGATTTCACCGTTGGCGGCGAGGCGCGGTCTGGGGTGTCGCGCTGCTCGTGCTCACCGTCGCCGTGCTGGTTGTTGCAGTGGCGATGCCCGCCTTTCACGACCTCTACAGCGACCGCCGGGTGGACGGCGGGGTTGCAGCCTGGCTGTATCACGCCTTCGTGCGCATCCCCCTCGGCACGGTGGTGTTGGAAGAGGTGGCCTTCCGTGCGGTGCTGCCTGCCCTGTTCGCCGCCCGGTTCGGGGTGTTGCGAGGCAGCGTCGCAGCGTCGGCGCTGTTCGGGTTGTGGCACGTGTTGCCGGCGATGAACCTCAACACGGTGAACCCGGTGATGGCCGACGTGTTCGGCAGCGGAGTCGGCGGGCAGGTGGCGGCCGTGGTGTTCGGTGTCGTGGGCACCACCTTCGCGGGGCTGTGGTGGTGCTGGATCCGTTACCGGGCCGGCAGCGTGCTGGCCACGATGATCGCTCACGTCGGCACCAACTCGGTGGCCTACACCATTGCCTACCTGATCGCTGGTTCGTGACGGGTGGCCGCATCTCCCGGTCGTCGCGTCATCGGCCGTTAGCCTGGCAGCCGATGGATCGGCCGATCGGCATGTTCGACAGTGGGTTCGGCGGGCTCACGGTCGCCCGCGCCCTCATCGACCTGTTGCCCAACGAGCATCTGGTGTACATCGGCGATACCGGGCGCTACCCGTACGGCCCCCGGCCGCAGGCCGAGGTGCGCGAGTTCGCGCGTCAGCTGGCCTGGAGCCTGGTGAAGGATCACGAGGTGAAGGCGGTCGTCGTCGCGTGCAACACCGCATCAGCAGCGGCAATCGACGACCTCAAAGCCGAACTGCCCGTGCCGGTCATCGACGTGGTGGAACCGGGCGCCGACGCGTTGGTGCGCACCACCCGCACCGGCCATGTGGGCGTCATCGGCACCGTCGGCACCATCGGGTCGGGCGCCTACGACCGCGCCGTTGCAGCCACCGGTGCGCAGGTGCAGCTCACGTCGGCGGCGTGCCCTGGGTTCGTCGAGTTCGTCGAGCGCGGCCAGACCGAGGGCGAAGAGATCCGTATTCTCGCCGAGCGCCTGCTTGCCCCGGTGCACGATGCGGGCGTCGACAGCCTCCTGCTCGGCTGCACCCACTACCCGTACCTTGCCCGCACCATCGGTGAGGTGATGGGCCCCGACGTGGTGTTGGTGAGCAGCGCCGACGAAACCGCGTTCGCCGCCCGCGAGGTGCTTGGCCGCCTTGGTCTACTTCGTGCCGACGGCGGCGAGCCTGCCCGGCACACGTTCCTGTCGAGCGGCGACATCTCGTGGTTCGCCGACCTTGGGGGCCGTCTGCTGGGCCCCGAACTCCGCAATGCCGAGCAGTGGCACCACCACTAGCCGGTCCCTGAAACTGTCCCCGGAAGGACTGCACCATGCCCCGCCCTGATGGCCGTGAACCGAACCAACTGCGCCCGCTCTCCTTCGAGCGCGACTACACCGAGATGGCGGCGGGCAGCGTGCTCGTGTCGTTCGGCAAGACGCGTGTGCTGTGCACCGCCAGCATCGACGAGAACGTGCCGCGGTGGATGAAGGGCAGCGGCAAGGGTTGGGTCACCGCCGAGTACTCGATGCTGCCCGGCGCCTCGCCTGAGCGCATCGATCGCGAGGCAGCCAAGGGCAAGCAGAGCGGCCGCACCGTGGAGATCCAGCGTCTCATTGGCCGCTCGTTGCGGGCCGCGTGCGACATGCGGGCGTTGGGCGAGCGCCAAGTGATCGTGGACTGCGACGTGCTGCAGGCCGATGGCGGCACCCGCACCGCCAGCATCTGCGGCGGGTACCTGGCCTTGCACGATGCGCTCACGCGACTGGTGCAGAACAAGGCGATCACGAAGCACCCACTGCACTCGTTCTGCGCGGCCATCAGCGTGGGCATCGTGGACGGCACCCCGGTGCTCGACCTGCCGTACGTTGAAGACTCCACCGCCGAAGTCGACATGAATGTGGTGGTGCTCGGCCAGCCTGGCGCCGAGCCCAGCTTCGTGGAGGTGCAGGGCACTGCGGAGGGGCAAGCCTTCAGCCGCTCCGAACTCGACAGCCTGCTCGGCCTGGCCACTGCTGGCCTGAGCGACATCATCTCCCTGCAAGCCGAGTTGGTGGCCACACCGCCCGTGCCGAGGGCGCTCGGCCGATGAACGCCTCGGCGTTGCCCCGCCTGGTGAGCGCCACGGCCAACCCGCACAAGATGGCCGAGATCGCCGCCATCCTCGATGGCCTGGTGGAACTGGTGCCCCGCCCCTTCGACGTGCCCGAAGCAGTGGAGGACGCTGGCACGCTGGAGGGCAACGCTCGGCTGAAGGCCGCCTCCATTTGCGCAGCCACCGGTCTGCCCGCGGTGAGCGACGACACGGGTCTGTTCGTCGACGCGTTGGGCGGCGAGCCGGGGGTCGACACGGCCTACTACGCCGGTCCGCAGGCCACCTACGCCGAGAACCGAGCCAAGTTGCTGTGCCGGCTGGATGGCATGGCCGATCGTCGCGCCCGCTTCCGCACCGTGGTGATGGTGGTGTACCCCGACGGCCGGGAGTTGTCGGTGGAGGGTGTGTGCGAGGGCATGATCGCCACCGGCGAACGTGGCGAGCGCGGCTTTGGCTACGACCCCGTGTTCATGCCGCTTGAGGGCGGTGGCCGCACGTTCAGCGAGATGACCGAAGAGGAGAAGAACGTGGTGTCGCACCGTGGCCGGGCCTTCACCGCTTTGGTGGCAGCACTGCGTCATCCCGCCGGCTGACCGGCTTGCTGCCCGGCCGGGCGACTGAACCCGTAGTCGGCGACGAAGCCGAGGTGGTCGCTGCCGGGAATGGTCACGTCGGTGATGCGCACCGGCACCACGCCATCGTTGTACAGCGCATGATCGAGACGGACGAACGGTGGAGGCAACCAGCCTTCGTCCATCGGCCAACTGGCGCTGAAACCGTGTCCGAGTTGCTCGTGGGCGTCGGACCATCCGTGGTCGAGCAGGTCGCGGAACGGCGGGTGCCAGCGTGAACCGTTGAAGTCACCCACCAGCAGGGTGGGCAACGGGCTATTGGCGGTGTGGTCGCCGATGGCGCGCAACTCGTCTTCCCAACCTGAGGCGTTGAACGTGGGCGGGAAGGGATGCAGTGCGACCACTCGGGTGCCGACGCCACCCACGTCGATCACCACGTCGACGCTCACCCGCGACCCGATGGTGGTGACGCCTCCATCGGTGATTTGAAGCCGACTCCACAGGCCGATGCCGCTCGGGCTGGCGTGGAGTTGTTGGTAGCGGTGCGGGTAGTCGCCGTCGCCCACGGCGCGGTCGAGTAACTCGGCAAGCTCGGGGGTGAACTCCACGAGCACCAGCACGTCGGCGCCGGTGGCGGCGAGCGCGGCCACGCCCGCGGCGGGGGCGGGGGTGGGGGGGAGGGGGGGGCGGGCG
>DMQJ01000425.1:27738-28755 GCA_003455715.1 Acidimicrobiaceae bacterium
TGGAGGCGAGGAAGTTGGCGTAGGCGATGGTGACACGAGGGCTGCCTTCGGCCGGGGTGCCAGGTGAACCGTGGAACACAACGGGCGTCGTGAGCCACATGAGGGTGGCGAGCGGCACCAGCGCCACGAGGGCAAGCGCATGCCGACCGGTGAGCACCGCGGCGAGTGCGACGACGGCAGCAGGCGCCAGCACGAACAGGCTCAGTGCCTGCAGTGCAGCGATGCTGCGCATGCCGGTGAACCCGAACCACTGCGTGACGCACAAGGCCAGCATCGGCACCAGTGTCAACCAGCCAACGACTTCAAGGCCTGTCACGTACCACCTCGGTACCGTTCGCATCTCCACCGTCCGTCCTCCGCCCGCATCCGCCAAGTGCAGCACAGGCAGCGCTGTCGTTGGCGTCGGGGCGTCACCAGCCGCGAAGGTCGATGGGCCACCGGTCGAGCACTTCATGACCGCGCACCAGCCAGGCGGTGTCGTGCATCGCCATGGTGGGGTCGATGTGGGCGGGGGTCATCAGCACCCGGTCGCCCACAGCGGCGACGCCTTCGTGCGGCACGAACGTGACGTGTTCGTCGCTGAGGAACCACACGTCGGCACCGCGGCCGTCGGCCATGTGCAGCGACGGGTTGCCGTGGTCCATGCCCATGGTCTTCAGGCCGACATCGGCCACGGCGTATTTGGAGGTGGCGCTCACCACCGTGCCCATCACCCAACACGCCTGTACGAAGGGCAATCCGAGTCGGGCGTAGTGAGTGTCCATCAGGGCGTAGCTGCCTGCCTGCACCTCGGTGACCCGATCGTGTAGGTCGTAGGTGCCGGTGCCGCCCGCGCTCACCACGTCACCGCCCACCTGAGCGTGCGCAGCGAGGAGGAGGTCCATCGCCTGGGCCACCTTGGCACGCTGCTCGTTCCGGTCGTCGGCCATCATCAGGTGGCCCTCGTAGCCCATCACCCCCCGCACCTCCAGCCCGGCCGAGCGAGCGAGGTGGGCGATGCGGCCCGCCTCGTCGGGC
>DMQJ01000439.1 GCA_003455715.1 Acidimicrobiaceae bacterium
GGCCATCGTTCCGGCCAACACCGGCGGCGGCGCAGCCGACGGCGACGCTGGCCTGACGGTGCACCGAGCGGGCACCCTCAGCGAGGCATGCGCCATGGCGGGCCTACTGGGCTCCGCTCCCGCGCCGCGGCCACACCTCGTACACTGAGCCGATGCCCGCCCAGCCGAACCCCAACGATGCGCTGCACGCCGCGCTCGCCTTGGTGGCTCCGGGTACTGCGCTGCGCGACGGTATCGACCGCATCGTGCGCGCCAAGATGGGCGCCCTGCTGGTACTTGGCGACGACCCGAAAGTGCTCAGCATCTGCACCGGTGGCTTCCTCCTCGACACCCAGTTCACGCCGCAACGACTGAGCGAACTGGCCAAGATGGATGGCGCCATCATCATCTCCTCCGATGGCTCGCGTATCGCCCGGGCCAACGTCCACCTGGTGCCCGACACCAACGTGCCCACCAGCGAGACCGGCACCCGGCACCGCACGGCAGAGCGGGTTGCCTTGTCGCTGGGCGTGCCGGTGGTGAGCGTCAGCGAAGAGATGAGCGTCATCAACGTGTATGCCGGTGGCATGAAGCGCCAACTGAACGACATCGGTCGCCTCCTCGACCGTGCCAACCAGGCGCTGCAAACGCTCGAGCGTTACAAGGCGAAGCTCGACGACGGCACCAGCGCGCTCACCGCACTGGAGGTGGAAGACGTGGTGACAGTGCGCGACGTGGCCACCGTGTTGCAGCGTGGCGAAATGGTGCGCCAGATCGCCGCCGAGATCGAGACGATGATCGTCGAACTCGGAGTCGATGCCCGGCTCCTGCGCCTCCAACTCGACGAGGTCTTCACGTCGCTCGACGACGAACTCGATCTCGTCATCGCCGACTATCCGGCCATCGCCCCCACCCAGGCGACCGGTGGCGACGCAGACGCACCAGCCTCTCCGAAGGGCCTCCGTCTCCTGGCCCGCGTGCCGCGCCTCAGCTCGCAGCAGGCTGCGGCCATCACCGATCACTTCGGCGAACTCTCCAAGCTGTTGCGGGCCACCGCCGACGACATTGCTCGCGTGCCGGGCGTCTCGGCCAAAACGGCAGCGGCGGTGAAAGACACGCTGGATCGGCTCACCGAGACCAGCATCCTCGACCAGTACATCTAGCCCGTCAGACGGGGAGCCAGCGCACCTTCACACCCGGGCGCTCGCCATCGAATCGCACCTGGCCGTCTTGCGCCAACTTGATGAGGTGCGACAACACGCTGCGACCAGCGGCGCGGTACAACTTCTCGGGCACACCCACGTACAGCCGTCGCACCATGTCGGGCACCAGCTCCACTCCGTCGCGCACGGCCGCGAGCACACCGGCCTCGCGCTCCAAGCGGTGGGCGACGAACGCGTCGATGAACGGGCGAGCATCGGTGACGGGGGCGCCGTGAGTGGGCCACAGCACCGCAGCGGGCAGCGCCGCCACCTTGTGCAGCGACTCGAAGTAGCTGCGCATGTCGCCATCGGGCGGGGTGATCACCGTGGTGCTCCAGCCCATGATGTGATCGCCGGTGAACAGCGCTTGCTCTTCCTCAAGCCAGAAGCACAGGTGGTTGCTCGTGTGGCCGGGCGTATGCACTGCGCGGAGGGTGTAGCCGGGGCCCGTCGCCGCCACCGCTCCGTCGGCCACGACGATGTCGGGCGTGAAGTCGAGATCGAGCGACTCTTCCATCGGCTCGTCGCCTTCGGCGCGGGCAGCTGCTGCGAGCGCTTCTTCCTCTGGGTCGGGTTCGTGCGGGTCGGTGTCGTCGTCGACCCACTCGTGATTGAGGCGGTGCGGACCGAACGCCACGGTGGGCGCTCCCGTGTGCTCCTTCAACCATGCGGCCAGCGGTGAGTGGTCGCTATGGCAGTGGGTGACCAGGATGGCCGACACCCGCTGACCCTCGATAGCCCGCAACAGCGCCTCACGATGCGACTGGATGGCAGGGCCGGGGTCGATCACCACCACATGGTCGCCGTTGCCGACGAGGTAGGTGCCCGTGCCGAGATAGGTGAACTTGGACGGGTTCTTGGCGATGACCCGCCGCACAAGCGGCGACACCTGCACGGCCTCGCCGTACTGGGGCTCGGCGAGGGTGACGTAGGGAATGACAGTGCTCATGGTGCGATGGCCCTCACTTCGCCGACCGGGCGTCCGTGCCCGAGGATGCGGCTCACCAGCAAGGGTGCCACGTCGTGCACGTCGACGCCGAGCGCACGCAACGCAGCGAGCATCACCGGTGGACGCGCACGGTCGCCACCGTCGGCGATCTTCACCGCGACAGCGCGGCCGTCGGGAAGGGCGGCAGCGAACACTCCGTCGGCGCCATCCTTGGCAACGAGACCAGGCACTCGCTGCATCAGTAGGGTGACATCGCGGGTGGCGCCGCCCACCATCTGTGGGTGGGAGGTCATCGCTGCGTACACCTCGGCCGCGGCAGAGCCGACAGGTGCTGTCGCCACGGCACGGAAGGCTCGCGCCAGCCCGACGAGGCTGAAGGCGTGTGCCGGGGCACCACAACCGTCGACCCCGATACCGGCGCACGACTCCGCGGTGGTCTCCTCGATCACCTCGGTGATGGCCGTTTGCAGTGGATGGTCGATGGCCAGGTAGCTGCCGTCGAGATGCGACCAGCCCTGCACCACGCAGGTGGCCAACATGCCGGCGTGCTTCCCGCTGCAGTTCATCTGTAGCGCGGTGCGACCTCCTCCCGAGCGGATGGCGGCGTGTGCCGACGCCTCGTCGAGCGGCCATGACGGCGTGTTGGCGAGCGCCGACTCACCAAGCCCCGCCGACGCAAGGATGCGAAGTGCCCCGTCGAGGTGCATCGGAGTGCCGTCGTGGCTGGCACACACGAGGGCGAGTAGCTCCGGCGGCAAACGCAGCCCGGCGCGCACCATTGCCACCGCCTGCATCGGCTTGTTCGACGACCGAGGGAACACCACCACCTGGGGGTCGCCCACGGCGGTCTCGATGTCGCCCGAAGGGCCCAGACACACGACTGCTCCGAAGTGCACCGACTCGTCGAGCTCGTTGCGGCTCGCGATGGCGACGGGTGCGAACTGCTCAGGAGTTGCCATCGGTACCTGCGGTGGGGTGATTGGCTTTGGCCGCACGACGTTCGCGTCGCCGCCGTTTGGGGAGAATCGTGGTGAGGTCGTTGTCGATCACCTCGTGGCGCTCGCCGACATCGCCGAGCAACGCTTGCACCATCGCCGCCGCCGGGATGGCCAGCACGGCGCCGACGGCACCGAGCACCGCCGCGCCACCAATGGCGGCACCGAAGGCCACCGCCGGATGCAGATCCATCGTGCGGGCCGTGACCCTGGGGAGGAACAGGTAGTTCTCCAGCTGCTGGTAGACGAGGACGGCGACCAACACGGCGAGCGCCTTGGGCGGCGAGTCGATGAACGTCACCAGCACCGGCAACGCCCCGGCCAGATAGGTGCCGACCACTGGGAGGAACTGGCTGACCACGCCAACCCACAGCGCCAGCGCGACCGGTGCGCTCGTACCCAGCGCCTGCAGCACGATCCAGTGGTACACCGCCGACAGCCCAGCCAACAGCGCCCTCGAGTAGAGGTACCCGCCGGTCTTGTCGATGGCGACCTCCCACGTGGTGAGCACACGGCGCTGCCGCTCGGGGCTGAGCCGGCTGCAGATCACCCGCCGCAGCTTGGGGCCGTCGGCAACGAGGTAGAAGGTGAAGAGCAGCACCGACAGCGCCTGCACGAGGAACCCGAGCGCTGCAACCGACAGGTCGAGCAGCTCGTCCTGTTGGCTCTTGATGAACCGCTGCACCGGACCGTCGGGGTCGTTGATGCTCTCGATGACCTCTTGGGCATTGATGTGCGAACCGAACGTGTCGTTGAGGAAGTTCACCGTGCGGTTGACGTAGGTCTCGGAGTTGGCGAGCAGGTCGGCGATCTGTTGGCCGACAAGTGCCCCGATGGCGACCACGAACAGCAGGAACCCGGCCACCACACCGAGGAGGATCACCGTCGTCGCGGTGCCACGACGCCAGCCCCGGCGAGCGAGCCGGTTCACACCGGGTTCGATGGCCAGCGACAGGAACAACGACACCAGCAGCAAGGTGAACAAGCCGTACAGCCGGTCGATGAACGTGTCGACGCGGATGGCGACGAGGTAGCCGATCCAGAACAGCAGCACCACCTTCCACGCCCAACGGGGCATGCGGGGCGCGGCCGGTGGAGACGCAGGAGACGTGGGCACCGGCGGTGAGTCGCTCATCAGGTGCGAGCGTAGTGACCCACAGCGGCCGCGAGTGTGCGTGCGAAGTCGCCGCGCTGCTGAACGTCGACATCGTCGAGGCCCAGCCACTCGGCCATGGCGAACAACTCCGGCGCCAAGTCGTCGGCCAACGGCCCCTCGGGAACCCCCGGTTCGGTGAACGAGCCCTGCACGCGCAACACGCTGGCTGCTCGATCGGCCTTCAGATCGAGGCGGCCCACCAGCGAGTCGCCCCACAGGACGGGCAGCACGTAGTAGCCGTACACCCGCTTCGGAGCCGGGGTATAGATCTCGATGCGGTAGTGGAAGCCGAACAGCCGCTCGGTGCGGTCGCGGTTCCAGCACACCGGGTCGAAGGGACTGAGCAGCGCGGTGGCCCCGATGCGACGGGGCAACCGGGCGTCGCGGTGCAGGAAGGCCGGCTTGGCCCACCCCTCCACCTGCACCTCACGCAGCACGCCGTCCTCCACCAGTTCGGCCACCAGCGGCCGCGACGGCTCGTTCTTCACCCGGTGGTAATCGGTGAGGTCGGTGAGGGTGGCCACTCCGTGGTGGCGGGCGGCCATCGCGAGCAACTCCTTGCGTGCGTCTCGCTCGCTCGGCGTAGGGCGCTGCAGCACGTGGGCGGGCAACACCCGCTCGGCCAGGTCGTAGATGCGAGCGAAGTCGCCGGGGCGCCGCGTTGCGGTGACGTGGCCCTTCCAGAAGTGGTGCTCCAACGCCACCTTGGCGTCGTCCCAATCCCACCACTGGCCCTTCTTGCCCACCCGTTCGCTGAGATCACCGGCTGCCACGGGGCCGTCGACCTCGATGCGCCGCAGCACCTCGTCGATGTAGCCGGGGCGGCGCCGCTGGAGGTCCCAGAAGCGGCTCCACTTGTGTTCCCTGGCCATCTGCCACCGGTGTAGGTGGTGATGGTCGGTGGGTACATGGCTGGCTTCGTGCACCCAGTACTCAAAGAGTTCGCCCGCAGCGGTGGCGTCGGCGATGAGGGTGCGCGGGTGCGGGCCGAGACGGGCGAACAGCGGCAACTCCTGGCTGCGCACCAGCACGTTCACCGAGTCGATCTGGATGAGCCCCATATGGCCCATCGCCCGCCGCAGGTGCCGACGATCCACCCGGCCGTGCGGTCGGGGATCGGCGAAACCCTGCGCGGCGAGGGCGATGCGGCGGGCTTGAGCGAGCGACAGGCGCTCTGCGGGCATTCGGGCGCGCCGGTGCGGTCAGTCGGCGACGGTGATGGTGACCGAGTTGATCACCACGGGCGTGCGCGGGCGGTCGCTGTGGTCGGTGTCGACACGCTGCATGGCATCGAGCACGTCCATGCCCTTCACGATCTGGCCGAAGTGGTTGTACTGCGGCGGCAGACCCACGCCGCTGGGGCCGCTGATGAGGAAGAACTGGCTGCCGTTGGTGTTGGGGCCGGCGTTGGCCATGGCCACAGAGCCGAGTTGGTAGCGCTGCTTCACGGGCTCGTCGGCGAAGCGGTAGCCGGGGCCGCCGCGGCCAGTGCCGGTGGGGTCGCCGCCCTGGCACATGAAACCGTTGATGATGCGGTGGAAGATGACGCCGTCGTAGTAGTGGTAGCCGGCGAGGAACACGAAGTTGTTCACCGTCTTCGGCGCGTTCACCGCGTCGAGGGCGATCACGATGGTGCCGAGCGACGTCTCCATCGTGGCGGTGTAGCGCTTCGAGGTGTCGATACCCATCTCGGGCGCCTGGTCGAATTGCTGCTTGGTGGGCGCGGAACCGTCGAGGGCAGGAAAGGGAGTGGCCATGACCCCCGAGGCTACCCGGTGGGTTTCTGGGGCTGATCGTTCTCACGCAAGCTTCTGGGGCTGAGAAGAGCGCGTTTACGACGCAATTCGCGCGCCAGTTGCGTGCGCAAGGAGCTCGGGAGCCCACGTCTCGATGGCCCGACGGATGCGGCGAGCGACCTTCTCTGGCTGGTCAACCACCTGGCGCCACGTGCAACCGATCACCACGTACCCCCCTGCGACCAACTCGCCCGTGCGATATCGATCGAACTCGAACTGATCGCGGTCGAGTCCGTGCGTCGCCCATCCGTCGCACTCGATGATGAGACGGCTGCCCACGATGTGGAAGTCGACCTCGAACCCCTCCACAACAGCGTGGAACTCGGCACGGGGAAGACCGTGCTCGCGAAGCAGCACTGCCATCCGCTGCTCAAGTTCGGTGTCGCTCGGCCGGCCGTCGATGAGAAGGTCCTCGAGCGCGGTCCGCAATGCAGTTACGCCGTGCCGTCCCTGCTTCGCATGACGAATCAGGAAGGCGTAGACGGCCTTCGGGGAGACCACCCGCGAGGCCACCACCTGCTGCAACGCGTCTCCGACCGCCCCCTCGTCGACTGCTCCCAGGTCGAGCAGCATGCGCATCGGCGACGTCGTCGGCACCTTGTTGCGCATGATGGGCCGCAGTTCGTGCACGTCGCGCGGGCGATGGATCTGCACGCCAGGCGGCAGCGAGTGCCGACCACGGCGAGGAAGGATGACGTCGAGGTCGTCATCGGCAGGTCGCTCCACACCCCACAGCGCCGCCGAGGTGCGATGCGACGCCATCGCCCCCGGGCCTGCAGCCCACACCGCCGCCAGTGCACGCTGTTCGAACGAAGCCGGGCTGCCCCACAGGCGAGCCACATTGGGATACAGCTGATCGAGATACCCACCGACGATCAGACGGTGCCACGTGGCGCGGGAGACGCCGCGCTCGGCTGCTGCGTCGAAGTTGATGAGCCCGTGGTGAGAGGATGCGAACGAGTCGAGGAGATGGAGCTTCTTCACACTCGATAGAGGCACAGCGAGACGGCTGAGTCGGCAAAACCTCGCCGTTGAGACGATCCCTGGTGCGGTCGTTGCGGTCGCAACTGGCGCGCAGTTTCAGCCGGAAACACGCACAACTCAGCCCCAGAACGCGTTCTGAGAAGGATCAGACCCAGAAGCCCCACGTGGGGCGGGGGTCAGGAGTTGCGGGCGTTGTAGTCGGCGATGAGGTTGTTGGCCTGCTGCGCCGCCTCGTCAAGCGTGGTCTGCACGTCGGCGCCGTCGAGGATGGCCGCCACCGCGGTGGCCAGCACCGAGCGGATCTCACGCAACGGACCAACCACCGGCCCCGCCGACGTGAGCGCGTCGGGCGACGACTCCAACTGTTCCAACGCCACGGCGAAGCGAGCATCGGCCGCCACCGTGGAGGCGTACGGCTCCACGTCGAGCGCGTCGGAACGGATGGGCACGTACCCCGTGCCGGCTGCCCACGTGCTCTGCGACTGGGCGCTCACCATGAACGTGATGAAGTCCCACGCGGCCGCGGCGCGCACGGGGTCGTCGTGGTCGACCATCCACAGCGATGCGCCACCGATGAGTGCGCCGGGAGCACCATCCGGGCCGGGCATCGGGCCCACACCCACGTCGTCGGCGTTGATGCCGGGGAACTGGCCGCTGCCGAGCACCTCCAGCACCGGCCCGAGCGAGGCCGAGGTGGCGATGGTCATAGCCGCAGGTTGCAGTTCGTCGGCCAGCTTCAGCAGGTTGTCGAACCCGGTGCCGCTGTTGTCGCCGACGTTGGCAGCCAGGCCATCCTGAATCATCTGCTGCAGGAACGTGAGCAACTCCACACCGGTGTCGTTGTTGTACAGCACCTGCGTGGCCCGGTTGGTGCGGCCGTTGTCGCCGTTGAGGTAGAACTCCTGCGCCTTGGCGAACCACTGCTCGACGTACCATCCACCGCCCGAGTCGAACCCGCTCTCCAGCGCGATGCCGTAGGTGGCAGCGCCCGACTCGACGATCTGCTCGCTGAACGCCCGCAACTCCTCCAATGAGGTGGGCGGCGTGTTGGGGTCGAGGCCGGCAGCCTCGAACACGCGCTTGTTGTAGAACAGCACCGGGTTGGAGACGTTGAACGGCATCGACCACTGCACGCCCTGGGTCTCGTAGGCCGACAGTGCCGAGGTGAGGAACGGCGCAGTGTCGAAGCCGCTCGCATCGATGCACTTGCCCACCGGGATGACGCTCTCGGTGTCGATGATGCTCTGCACGGTGTACTCGGGCAGTTGGATGAGGTCGGGGCGGTTGTCCTGGTTCGACTGCAGGTAGTTGTCGAACGTCTCCTCGTAGCTGCCGCTGATGAGTTCCACCTTCACCGCCGACTGGCTGGCGTTGTAGTCGGCCACCAGCGCGTCCATCTGTTCGCCGAGCGCACCGGTCATGCCGTGCCACAACTCGAGCGACACGGTGCCCGAGGCATCGGCGAGGGCGTCGGTGGGGCAGTCGGGCAGCGTGTCGGGCGCCACCGTGGTGGTGGGCGCCAGCGTGGTGGACACACCCGAGTCGTCAGGGCCGACAGCCGTGGTGGGCGGGTTGGTGGCGCCGGTGTCGGTGATGCTGTCGCCACCACTGCAGGCCGCCAGCAGGGCGATGGCGGCAAACCCGCCGACGAGCCGCATGCGGCGAGTACGTGCGGCGCGCATCAGCCCTTCACCGCCCCGGCAGTGAGGCCCCGCACCAGTTGGCGCTGGAACACGACGAGCATGGCGAAGATGGGGAGTGAGGCAATCACGAGCCCTCCTGTCACAAGGTTGAATCGGTTGATCTGCGCGCCCGACAGGCCTTCGAGCGCAATCTGGATGGTGCGATGGTCGCGGTCTTTGATGATCTGCGATGGCCACAGGTAGGCGTTCCACGTACCGAGGAACGTGAACAGCCCGAGCGCACCGAGTGTGGGACGGCTGAGCGGTGCGGCGACCTCCCACAGGAACCGCATGTTGCCCACGCCATCGAGCGACGCGGCCTCGCGCAACTCCTTGGGCAACTGCAGGAACATCTGCCGCAGCAGCAGCATGCCGAAGGTCGAGGCGAGCGACGGGATGATGAGCCCCTGGTAGCTGTTGAGCCAACCCCACGACTCCACGGTGCGCCGGTTGACCACCACCGTCACCTCGGCGGGCACGAGCATGGTGGCCACGAAGGCGACGAACACCACACCCTTGCCCGGGAACTGCAGGAACGAGAAGGCGAACGCGCTGAGCAGGCTGACGAGCATGACGCAGATGGTGACCACCACGGCCACGACCACGCTGTTGAACAGCGCCCGCCCGAGTTCACCCTCGGTCCAGGCTGCCCGCACCGTGTCGAGGGTGAGGTTGGTGGGCAACAGCGACTCGGGATGATTGAGCGCATCGGGGCCGCTCTTGAAGGCCTGCATGAGCACCGCCCAGATGGGGAACAGCACCACCGCCGACACCAGCGCAAGCAGCGAGTAGCGACCCACTCTGCGCAGGCCGTGGGGCACGTCAGCGCGCATACTGCACCCGCTTCTCGAAGCCCCGGTACTGCACGACTGCGAACACCAGGCTCACCAGGAACAGCAGCACCGCGGCTGCCGACTTCAGGCCGAGGTTGTTGCGGATGAGTGAGTTCTCGCCGTAGATGAGGTATGGGATGGTGGTGGTGCTCTTCTCCGGGTTGGGGCCACCTTGGGTGAGCAGAGCGATTTCGCCGTAGGCCTGCAGCGCCCGAGTGGTGAGCACGACCACGATGAACAGCAGCGACGGGGTGAGCATGGGCAGGGTGACGTTGGTGAACCGGCGCCAACTGCTGGCCCCGTCGACGTAGGCGCTTTCGTACAGGTCGCGCGGGATGCTCTGCAGACCTGCCGTGACGACGATGAAGGTGAACCCGAGGTTGGCCCACACGCTGCTGAGCGCCACGGCCGGCAACGCAGTACCGGGGTCGCGGAGCAGCCCGGGATTCTTCAGCGATGGGATCCACCCGCTGAACAGGTCGCTGAGCACACCGATCTCGGGCTGCAACAGCACCACCCACACCAGGCTGGCGACGGCCACGCTGGTGGCCACGGTGCTGCTGAACACGGTGCGGAAGAAGCCGATGCCGCGCAGGTGTTTGTCGGCCAGCACGGCGAGGCCGACACCGAGGATGAGACCAGTCGGCACGGTCATCAGCGCCAACTTCAGCGACACCGCCAACGCGTCCTGGAACTCGCGGCTGCTCCACACGTTGCTGTACTGCTGCCAGCCCACATCGGTGCAGCGGGTGCCCGTGGAGTCGCACGACTTGGTGCCGTTGATGAACGCCTTCACCAGCGGGTACACGGTCCACACCGCGAGCAGCAGCATCGACGGCAGCAGCATCGCCACCGCCCCCGGCACGTCGCGCAGGCGGCGCTTCACGGCAACCGCACCCCGGTGGCGGCATCGAAGCGGTGGAGGAAGCGTTCGTCGGCGGTGAAGCGCACCACGTCGCCAACACCGGGCACCTGGTCGTGTGGGGCGATGCGAGCGGTGAGGTGCAGCCCGCCGTCGCCCTCCGCCAGCAGCAGTACTTCGTGCCCGAGGTGTTCGAGTTGGCGGACGGACCCGGTGATAGTGCCGCTGGGATCGACTCGTAGGTGTTCGGGTCGCACCCCGATTTGCACGTCGGAGGCGCCGATCATTCCCGGCGGCAGCAGGTTCATGGGCGGCGTACCGATGAACTGGGCGACGAAGGTGGAGGCCGGCGCGTCGTACACCTCCTGCGGGCTGCCCACCTGCTCGATGCGACCCTTGTTGATGACGGCGACGCGCGTGCCCATGGTCATCGCTTCCACCTGGTCGTGGGTGACGTAGATGAACGTGCTGTTGAGGCGGCGATGGAGGTCGACCAGCTCGGCGCGGGTGTCGCCGCGCAGCTTGGCGTCGAGGTTGGAGAGCGGTTCGTCCATGAGGAACACCGCCGGGCGGCGAACGATGGCCCGAGCCAGTGCCACACGTTGGCGTTGGCCACCGCTGAGCTGACCCGGCTTGCGGCGCAGGTAGTCGGTGAGGCCGAGCACCTCGGCAGCCCGCTCGGCCTCCTTCGCCCTCTCGGCTTTGCTCACCCCGCGCACCTTCAGCGGGAACTCGATGTTCCGCTGCACCGTCTTGTGCGGGTACAGCGCGTAGCTCTGGAACACCATGGCGACGTCGCGCAGCTTGGGTTCCACGTCGTTCACCCGCAGCCCATCGATGAGCAGGTCGCCCGAGGTGGGGTCTTCGAGGCCGGCCACCATGCGCAGCAGCGTGCTCTTTCCACAGCCCGACGGCCCGAGCAGGATCATGAATTCGTGATCGTCGATGGTGAGGCTGACGTCGTCGACCGCAGTGGTCGCGTCCGCCCCCTCGCCGAACACCTTGGAGATGTGCTCCAGCTGGACCTGTGCCACGGGCGAACCCTACGCCATCGAGTCGCCTCCGGCACAGGGACGAATGGACCTACTGCCATCGGTAACCTCGTGTTCATGCCCGAGTCGCCGGACCTACCCGAAGCCAGTTCTCCTGAGGCCAACGCACCCGACGCCCAGGCATCCGCCCCGCTCGACCTCGACGCCATCGAGCGCGACCTGGCCGGTGTGGAGGTTGCGCTGGCTCGCCTCGACGCGGGCACCTACTGGACCGATGAGGTCACCGGCGACCCCCTCTCGGCCGATCTTCTCGCCACGTCACCCACGGCTCGGCGCGCCACGCAGGGGTGAACCCGCGGCTCGTTCGTCTACGCCGCACCGCACGCGTCTGGCGGCTGACGGCCCGTAACGGCGCTCGCTTCGTGGCCCACCGGGTCCGTCGGCTCGCCACCCGAGGTCACGAGCAGAAGGCCGCCCTCGACGACCGGTTCGCGTTGCGCACGTCCGAAGACGTGGCGCGCGAACTCGGCAACATGAAGGGCGCGCTGATGAAGTTCGGCCAGCTGCTGAGCTTCATCATGGAGGCCCTGCCCGACGACGCCCAGCAGGCCCTGTCGGTGCTGCAGAGCGACGCCCCGCCCATGAGTCCGGAGGCCGCCGAGGGAGTGGTCAAGGCCGAGTTCGGGTCGCCCCCGCAGCGCCTCTTCCTCGACTGGCAGCGCACCCCGGTGGCAGCCGCCAGCGTGGGCCAGGTGCACCGGGCGGTCACGCGAGACGGGCGTGACGTGGCGGTGAAGGTGCAGTACCCCGGTGTGGGTGACGCCATCGAGGCCGACCTCGCCAACGCCGAGGGCCTGTACCGGCTGGTGGGAGCATTTGCGTTGAAGGGTCTCGACACGAAGGCGCTGGTCGACGAACTGCGCGGCCGGATGCGCGAAGAACTCGACTACCGGCGCGAGGCAGCCAACCTGCGCGAGTTCGCCGACGCGTTCCGCGAGCATCCGTTCGTGCACCTGCCCACGGTCGACACCGCCCTGTCGGGGCATCGGGTGCTCACCACCGAGTGGGTGGAGGGCATCGGCTTCACCGAGTTCGCGGCGCAGGCCTCCCCCGAGGCCCGGCGAATCGCGGGCGAGACGATCTGGCGGTTCGCCCAGCACGCGGTGCTGCGCCACGGCGCGTTCAACGGCGACCCGCACCCGGGCAACTACCGCTTCCGCCTCGACGGCACCGTCACCTTCCTCGACTTCGGGTTGGTGAAGCGGTGGGCACCCGGCGAGTGGGCCACGCTGCAGCCGAGCCTGGAGGCCATCGTCGTGCACCGCGACCCCGAGCGACTCGTGGCGGCGATGGAAGCCGTCGGGTTCCTGCAACCTGGTCACGGCCTGGCTCCGCAGGCGGTGTACGACTACGTGAGCACCCCCTACACGCCGTACCTCACCGATTCGTTCGCGTTCACCCGCACCTTCCTGAAGGACGCGATGGGCACCATCATCGACGTGAAGGGCCCCCACGCCGAGGTGATTGAACGACTCAACATGCCCGCCAGCTTCGTCATCCTCGACCGGGTGGTGTGGGGAGTCAGCGCGATCCTGGGCAAGCTCGAGGTGGAAGCACCCTGGCGGGCGATGCTTTTGGAGTACCTCAACGATGCTCCCCCGGCCACTCCCCTCGGAGACGACGAACTCGCCTGGCGCCACCGGCACCCGCACCCCTGACCCTCCAACGAACGCTCCGGGCCGCGGGGCGGATAATGTCGGCGCACACATCGTGTCCGTAGAGGGGGAACTCGTGGCCGATCCGTTCAAGGCGAGAGCGCCATTCGCACCGTGGGACCGGCGTCAACTGCCGGGCCTGTTCGACGTGGAGGAAAGCGCGCGCCGCATCGGCCACTACAAGTGGGCCGAGATGAAGCTGTTCGAGGCATTGGGCGGTTGGGTGGCCACCGTGCCCGAACTCGACGTGAAGATGCGCCTCGGCACCCACTGCTATCACCACGCCTGGCACGCCGAGCTGTGGCACAAGCGCCTGCCCGAACTGCGTGAGATGAACCCCGACCGCCTCACCGTGCCACCCAACGACGCGATGGTGCGGTTCGTCGAGGCGCTCACCGAGCCCGAGGCGCCCGAGCTCACCATCGAGAAGTTGGTCGGCGTGTACCGCGTGTTCATCCCGCACTTCATCGCCGCTTACACCTTCCACAAGAACAACACGAGCGAGATCACCGACGCACCGACCATCCGCTCGCTCACCTTCGCTCTCCAGGACGAGATCGCCGACTTCATCGACGGTGAAATGCTCATCCAGTCGCTCATCGAAACACCCGATGAAGTGCAGCGTGCTGCTGCACACCAAGCCCGTTTGGAAACCCTGCTGTTGGAAGCCGGTGGCATCGCCGGCCCCGGAACGATCGGAGGCGCATCATGAGGAAGTTCTTCCCCGTCGAGGAGTTGGCCCGCGACCAGCGGTTCCACCAGATCACCATGCGGCAGGCCCAGGCCGACCCGCGCACGGTCACCCTGGCCACCGACAGCCGGGCCAAGACCAACCGCCTCACCCCCGACCGTGCCGACGCCAGCGACCGCGCCCGCGGTCTCATGCATGGCATCTTCGTCGGCGAGATCCAAGCGTTGGAGGGGGCAGGCCGCACGTGCCACGACTTCGAGACCGGCACTGAAGCGCCGTTTGCGTTGAAGCTCGACATGGCCCGCCAGGCGTGGGACGAGGCCCGGCACGTGGAGATCAGCGTGAAGCTCAGCGACTGGATGGGCTCCGAGATCGGCCAGTACGCCGAGAACACGGTGCTGTTCGAGGCTGCGTGCAGCAACGACCCGGTGCTGCGGCTTGCCGGCGTGAACCGTGCCCTTGAGGGGCTCGCCATCGACGTGTTCACCACG
>DMQJ01000096.1:0-679 GCA_003455715.1 Acidimicrobiaceae bacterium
CAAGAAGGGCCCGTTCGCCACGTTCAAGACCCGTCTCGGCGGCTTGGCGACGGTGGACGAGAAGAAGGCTGCCGGGCAGGCCGTGAACGAGGCCACCGAGGCGGTCGAGGCTGCCGCCGACGCTCGCCGCGCCGAGCTGAAGCGGGCCGAGCGCGCCCTCCAGTTGGCTGCCGAGCGCATCGACCTCACCGAAACCATGCATCGCCCCGGCCGTGGTCACGCTCATGTCGTCACGCAGGCCTGGCAGCGGCTGGAGGATGTGTTCGTCGGCATGGGCTTCCAAGTCGCGGAGGGCCCCGAAGTGGAGACCGACTGGTACAACTTCGAGGCGCTCAACATGCCGCCGCAGCACCCTGCCCGCAGCATGCATGACACCTTCTACGTCGATCACGGCACGGCAGGCAGCACCGTTCTGCGTACTCACACGTCGCCGGTGCAGATCCGCGTGATGCAGACGATCGCCCCGCCGATCTACATGGTGATGCCGGGGCGCGTGTTCCGCAACGAGACCACCGACGCCACCCACCTGGCCGTGTTCCACCAGATTGAAGGCCTCGTGATCGACCGCGGCATCACACTCGCCGACCTGGCGGGCACCATCGAGAAGTTCACCCAGGCGTTCTTCGGACCCGGCTTCACCAGCCGCCTACGCCCCAGCTTCTTCCCGTTCACCGAGCCC
>DMQJ01000096.1:894-11109 GCA_003455715.1 Acidimicrobiaceae bacterium
AGCTTCTTCCCGTTCACCGAGCCCTCCGCCGAGTTCGACATCCGTACGCCGAAGGGCGACTGGCTGGAGCTCGGCGGGTGCGGCATGGTGCACCCCAACGTGCTGCGCGCCGGCGGCATCGACCCGGAGGAGTTCAGCGGGTTCGCGTTCGGCTTCGGCATCGACCGTATGGCCAAGGAGCGGCACGGCATCGGCGACGTGCGCGAGATGTACACCAACGACCTGCGTTTCGTCACCCAGTTCTGAGAGAGGCCGACCGACATGAAGATCGTTCATTCCTGGCTGTTGGACCTCTGCCCCGGGCTTCCCGATGACCCCGACGCCATCTCCGACGCCCTCAGCGACCTTGGCCTCGCCGTCGAGTCGGTCGACCGCGTCGGTGCCACCGTGGCCGGTGTCATCACCGCCAAGGTGCTGCGCACCGAACGCCACCCCGACGCCGCCAAGGTGCACCGCGTGTTCGTCGACGCCGGCGACGGTGAGGAGCGCCACGTGTGGTGCGGCGCCTTCAACATGAGCCCCGGTGACGTGATCCCGTTGGCCACCGGCGGCACGCTGATGCCCGATGGCCGCCTGATCGAGCCCAAGCCCATCCTCGGTATCCCCAGCCAGGGCATGCTCTGCAGCGCCCGCGAGTTGGGGCTGGGCGACGACCACAGTGGCATCCTGCTGCTGCCGCACGACACGCCACTCGGCATGCCTTACGGCGAGGCGCTCGGCCTGCAGGAGGAGATCGTCTACGACATCGACGTGCTCCGCAACCGGCCCGACGCCTATGGCCACGTGGGTGTGGCTCGCGACCTCGCGGCCCGCTTCGGTGTGCCGTTCGCGTACACCCCGGCAGCGATGGAGGCCACCGGCACGCCCCTCACCGCCTCGGTCGAACTGGTCGACGGCGACCGCTGCCCTCGGTTCACCAGCGTCGTCATCAGCGGCGTGCGTGTGTCGCATTCACCCGACTGGATGGCCAGCCGCCTCAGCGCGGCCGGAATGCGCCCGATCAACAACGTGGTCGACGTCAGCAACTACGTGATGCTGGAGTGCAACCGCCCGAACCACGCCTACGACTACGAAACACTGGGCGGCAAGGGGTTCCGCGTGCGGCTGGCGGCCGAAGGCGAGACCCTCGTGACGCTCGACGGCGTGGAGCGCACGCTCACGACCGACGACCTGCTGATCTGCGACGCCACCGACCGTCCAATCGGTCTCGCCGCCATCATGGGCGGCCAGAACACCGAGATCAGCGACGCCACCACCACCGTCGCGCTCGAGACCGCGTGGTTCGAACCGATGGCCATCATGCGCAGCGTGGTGCGAACGGGGCTGCGTAGCGAGGCGTCGGCGCGTTTCGAGCGGGGGATGGACCCTCACGACATCTGGTCGGGCGTGGCGCGGTTCGTCGAACTCCTGCGGCTCACCTGTCCCGACCTCGTCGTGCACGACGGCGCAGTCGATGCTCGAAGCGAGCACGTGCCGCCGATCACCACCATCACCGTTCGGCCCCAACGGGTGAGCGCCCTGCTCGGCACGGAGTTCACCGCCTCGCAGATCACCGCGCTCATCGAGCCGATCGGCTTCGCTTGCGCGCAGCAGGCCGACGGCTCGCTCTCCGTCTCCGTGCCTGCGTGGCGCCCGGACTGCACGCTCGAGATCGACATCGTCGAGGAAGTTGCGCGCCATTACGGCTACGACAAGCTGGGCAAGACGGTGCCCAAGTCGTCGCTTCCGGGAGGCCTTTCCCCGGTGCAGCAACGTCGGCGCCGCCTTCGCGACGTGTTGCTCGGTCTCGGCCTCAGCGAGGCGATGCCGCACCCGTTCCTCAGCGACGGCGACCTTGACCGCGCCGGTCTATCGGCCGACGCCGTCCGTCTGGTGAACCCGCTCATCGTGGGCGACGACGTGCTGCGCACCTCGCTACGCCCCGGCCTGCTGAAGGCCGTCGCGTTCAACGAGTCGCATCGCACCGTAGGCGCGCGTCTGTTCGAGGTGGGCCACGTGTATCCGCCGAGCGACGACGTGCTGCCCGCGGAGTACGAGGCGTTGGGCGTCGTGTTGGCCGGTCAGGAGGCCCCGGCCGCTGTCGACGTGTGGCGCGAACTCGCCGCAGCGATGGGATGGGGTGCCCGCATCGACCAGGGTTCGGTGCCGGCGGGCCTCCATCCTGGCCGTTCCGCCACCCTCAGCCTGGGCAAGGACGTGATTGGTGCGGTGGGGGAAGTGCATCCCGACGTGCTCGATGCCTACGAGTTGACCGAGCGGGTTGCCGTGCTCGAGCTGAACCTCTCGGTGCTCCTTTCGATGGAACCGAAGGTGCCGCAGTGGAAGGCCACGAGCCGGTTTCCGTCGAGCGACTTCGACCTTGCCTTCGTGGTGCCCGACAGCGCCACCGCGGAGAAGGTCGACAAGGCGATCCGCCAGGGTGCCGGTGGTGCCCTGGTCGACCTCTCGCTGTTCGACGTGTACCGCGGCCGGGGCGTTCCTGACGGGAGCCGAAGCCTTGCGTACCGCCTGCGCGTGCAGGCTGCCGACCGCACGCTCACCGATACCGACCTGGCGGGCATCCGAGAGAAGGTCGTGGCGGCCGTATCGAAACTCGGCGGCCAGCTGCGCGGCTGACCCGACACTCCACGTCGATCAGTTGGCGCTGAGGTTGTCGGGTGCCCGGGCCGCCCAGGCCAGCCGCCCGCCTTGGCGGCGCAGGACGGCTCGCCACAGGTCGTCGGGTTGGGTGGTGAAGACGTCGGCGTGCTCGGCGGGCAGCACCATCCACGACCCTTCGGCGAGTTCTCCGTCGAGCTGATACGGCCCCCACCCCGAGTACCCGCGGAACACGCGGAGCTGGCGCACGTGTTCGGCCACCACAACAGGGTCGTGAGCGAGGTCGACGGAGCCCAGATCGCCCACCACGGGACTCCACGCCTCATCGGCCGGGCCATCGAGTCGGCCGAGGGCGATCAACGCGTCGAGCTCCACCGGCCCACCCTGGAACAGCACCGACGGAGGGGAGAGGTGTTCCGACCAGCGGGACAGCGGTTCGGGCAGGACGAGGTCGGTGGGCCGGTTGAGCACCACACCCACGGCGCCGTCGCGCGTGTGCTCGAGCATGTACACCACGGTGCGGTCGAAGTTGGGGTCGTCGAGCGGTGGGGTTGCCACGAGCAGTCGGCCCTTGCATGAGCCAGGTGTCACACCATCCAGATCCACGTCACCATTGTGCCGTGACGGCGTCTTCAAATGGTTCCCCCTGGAATCGACAGGAGATATCACGCCATGCGGAACAACGACACCCGCCGCCGCTTCCCCTCGCTGCTGCTCGGTCTCACCCTCATCGTCGGCCTGCTCGTGGCTGCCGGTGTCGTGATCGACCGACTGTGGGGCACGCCCTTCACCACCGAGACCGTCGACCATTCGCCGCCGGTGGTCATCGTCGATCTGCGTTCGCTCGCCGAGTTCCACGCCGCGCAGGGACAGTTCGAGGTCATCGTCGACCAGGAGCACGACGTGTCCTGGATGCCATCTGCGCTGGCCGGCGAGCGAGTGCAGTTCGTCGGAGTGGGCACGGTCGACGCCGTCGTCGACTTCACCACGTTGTCGTCGGGTGCCGTCGTGGTCAGCGACGACGGCACCTCGGTGGTGGTCACCCTTCCTCTGCCCTACCTCGAGGAGCCGGTGCTCGATCGCGAGGAGAGCCACGTGATGAACCGCGACCGCGGCCTGTTCAACCGCGTCGGTGGCATGTTCAGTGACAACCCGACAAGTGAGGAAGGGTTGTACGACGCCGCTGCGGAGAAGATGGCGGAAGCAGCGCAGACCACCGACCTGATCCAGCGGGCTGAAGACAACACGAAGTCGATGCTCTACACCTTGTTGCGCAACCTCGGTTTCGAGCACGTCGACGTGCGCTTCCAGGTGTCGTCGGCCGGCCCCTCCACCTGATCCCCTCCACCTGATCCTCCATCATGGTTGTATGTCCATGCAGGTGACTGTATGGTCATGCATCTATGGTTCGCGTGGGCATCATCGGCGCATCGGGTTACACCGGTGCGGAACTCCTTCGGCTGTGTGCGCAGCATCCTGCGTTCGAGGTGGTGTACGCCACCGGCGATACACAGGCGGGCACACGGGCTGCCGCCCTGTACCCGAGTCTCGCCGCCCGGTACCCCGACCTGGTGTTCGCCGAGTTCGACCCGGCACAGGCGCAGGCCCTCGACCTGGTGTTTCTCGGGCTACCACACGAAGCCAGTATGGCGCTCGCCCCCCAGCTGGTCGGCTCGGTGGGTTGCGTGGTCGACCTGTCGGCCGCGTATCGGTTGAAAGACTCGTCGCTGTACCCGACGTGGTACGGCTTCACCCACGATCAGCCGGAACTGCTGGCGTCTGCGGTGTACGGCCTGCCCGAACTCCACCGCGCGACGTTGCGTGGTGCCTCGCTGGTTGCCACGCCCGGCTGCCACGTCACCGCGGCGACACTTGCGCTGGCGCCCTTGGTGCAGCGTGGGCTGGTGCGCCCCGACGGCATCGTGGTGAACAGCATCACGGGTGTCAGCGGTGCCGGCCGCGGCCTGAAGCACACCTCGCTCTTCTGCACCGCCGACGAAGACGTCACCGCATACGGACTGCTCGACCACCGGCACACGCCCGAGATCGAGCAGGAGGTGGGTGCCCAGGTGTTGTTCACTCCGCACCTTGCCCCGATGAACCGCGGCATTCTGGCCACGTGCTACGCCCGCCCCGCCGCCGACGTGAGCACCGCATCGCTACTGGCAGCGCTTGGTGACGCATACGCCGATGAGCCGTTCGTGGTGGTGGGGGAGGCCTCCCCGAGTACGAAAGCCACGCTCGGCAGCAACACCGCGCACCTCTCTGCGCGCTTCGACGAGCGCACGGGCACCGTGCTGGTGTTGAGCGCAATCGACAATCTCGCCAAGGGTGCATCGGGTGGAGCGGTGCAGGCCGCCAACGTCGCCCTCGGCCTGCCCGAGACCTCCGGCCTGTCGACGGTGGGGGTGTATCCGTGAGCGCGAGCGCAGCCGACAAGGCGGCCGTGTTGGTGGAGGCACTGCCCTACATCCGTCGGTTCGCAGGCCAGGTGGTGGTGGTGAAGTATGGCGGCAACGCCCTGGCCGGGGCCTCCGACGACGATGCCCTCTCCCTCTTCGCACAAGACATCGTGCTGATGCGCCAGGTGGGCATGCGGCCCGTGGTGGTGCATGGGGGCGGCCCGCAGATCAGCGATCTGATGAGCCGGCTCGGCAAGGTGACCGAGTTCCGCAACGGCCTGAGGGTCACCGACGCCGAGACGGTCGACATCGCTCGCATGGTGCTCGTTGGCATGGTGAACCCCCAGTTGGTGAGCGCCGTCAATGTGCATGGCCCACTTGCCGTCGGAGTGAGCGGCGAAGACGCCGGCCTCATTCGTGCGGTGGCGCGCGACCCCGAACTCGGTTTCGTGGGCGACGTCGCGGCCATCAACCCGGGCATCCTCCAAGGGCTGCTCGACGAAGGATTCGTCCCCATCGTGGCCACCATCGGTACCGACGAGCACGGACAGGCCTACAACATCAACGCCGACACGGTTGCCGGTGCCATCGCCCAGGCGTTGGCTGCCGAGAAGTTGGTGTATCTCACCGACATCGAGGGCTTGCGGCGAGTCGTCGACGACCCGTCGAGTCTCATCCGGCAAACCACTCCCGACGAACTCGACGCGCTCATGGCCGACGGCACCATTGCGGGAGGCATGATCCCGAAGGTCGAGAGTTGCGTCGCCGCGGTGCGCGCCGGTGTGCGGCGAGCCCACATTCTCGACGGGCGCATCCCGCACGTGTTGCTGCTCGAGTTCTTCACCGACGAGGGGATCGGAACGATGGTCAGATGAGTTCGCATGCTTTCGCCACGGGTGGCGCCACGCACTGCCCGTTCATGCCCGTGTTCGGTGCCCCGCAGGTGATGTTCGCCCGCGGAAAGGGCACCGAACTGTGGGACACCGACGACAAGCGGTACCTCGATTTCCTCGGTGGGCTGGCGGTGATCTCGCTCGGGCATGCCAACCCGGCGGTCGCCGAGGCCTTGTGCCGCCAGGCCAACACGCTGCTGCATGTCAGCAACCTCTTCGCCAACCCGGTGGCGACGGAAGCAGCGCTGTTGCTGAACCGGCTGCTTGCCGACGTCACGGGTGAGGGTGGTCAGGTGTTCTTCTGCAACAGCGGCGCCGAAGCCAACGAAGCGGCCTTGAAGCTGGCCCGGAAGTTCGGTGGTCGCGGCAGGCATGTCGTGGTGAGTGCCCTCGGCAGCTTCCACGGCCGCACTTTGGCGGCGTTGGCGGCCACCGGCCAGCCCGCCAAGCACGAACCGTTCCACCCGATGCCCGAAGGCTTTCGACACGTGCCGTTCAACGACATCGAGGCCCTGGCCGCGGCAGTCGACCCCTCGGTGGCCGCGGTGCTGCTGGAGCCGGTGCAGGGGGAAGGGGGCGTGTTGCCCGCCGATCCGGAGTACCTACGTGCAGTGCGTCGGCTGTGCGACGAGCGGGGCATGTTGTTGATCGTCGACGAGATCCAAACTGGGCTTGGCCGCACGGGCAAGTGGTTCGGGTTCGAGCATGCGGGCATCGTGCCCGATGTGGTCACGATGGCCAAGGCGCTCGGCAACGGCTTTCCGATCGGTGCGGTGTGGGCGCGCACCGATCGCGCGGCGGTGTTCCAGCCCGGCGATCACGGCAGCACCTACAGCGGTACCGCCATCGCGACTGCCGCCGCCATTGCCGTGCTGCAGGAGATGCAACGCATCGATGCCCCACGCTGCGCGGCCGAGCGCGGGGCCGAACTGGCCACCAAGCTGGCCGCCGTTCCAGGCGTGGCCAGCGTGCGCGGCAGCGGTTTGCTGCTTGCTGCCGAACTGGCCGACGGGCTCGATGCCAAGGCGGTGTACGCCGAGTTGCTGCATCGTGGACTCGTCACCAACGCGGTGACTGCGACGGCACTGAGGCTTGCCCCGCCGCTCACCGTCTCGTCGGAGGAGATCGACGAAGCGATCGGCATCATCACGGCCGTCCTGGAAGAGGCACTGTCATGACTCGTCACTTTCTCGACATCACCGATCTCACCGTCGACGAGCTAGGCACCATTCTCGATCTCGCGCAGCGGCCCAACCTGGCACGATCGTTGGCCGGGCTGGGGGTCGCCCTGATCTTCGAGAAGCCGTCCAATCGAACCCGCCACTCGATGGAGATGGCTGTCGTGCAACTGGGTGGCCACCCCGTGTACACGCGTGGCGAAGAGGTGGGCCTCGATGTACGTGAGACCGTCGAAGACGTCACCAACGTGATGGCCGGTTACCACGGCATGCTCGCAGCTCGCGTCTTCCGTCACGACACGGTTGCCCGTATGGCGGCGGTGAGCGCCGTGCCCGTGGTGAACATGCTCAGCGACTGGTCGCATCCCCTGCAGGCTCTGGCTGATGTGCTCACCATGCAGCAGGTGCACGGCCCCATTGCGGGCAGCACGGTGGCCTACGTTGGCGACTACAACAACGTGGCCCGGTCGCTCGCCGAGGCGTGCGTGCTGCTCGGGGCCGAGGTGTCGCTCGGGTGTCCCGTCGGCTACTGCGCCGACGACGCCGAACTCGACCGGCTGAATGGCCTCGGTGTTGGCAGGGTGCGGCAGGTACACCGCGCAATCGAGGCAGTGCAGGGTGCCACCGCAGTACACACCGACACCTGGACATCGATGGGTCAGGAGGCCGAGAAGGCCGAACGAGTGAAGGTGTTCGAGGGGTACACCGTCGACGAAGCGATGATGGCGGCGGCCGCGCCCGGCGCCGGGTTCTACCACTGCATGCCTGCCTACCGCGGCTACGAGGTGGCTGCTGAGGTGATGGATGGTCCGCAGAGCCACTGCATCCGGCAGGCCCACAACCGGCTGCACGCAGCGCGGGGCGCCCTGGCATTCGTGATGGGGGAGCGGTGATGAGCGCCACACCGAAAGCAGCGGGCCCGAAGCCGGGCAGCAAGGTGCAGCGGCAGCAGGCAATCGCCAAGCTGGTCGCCAGGCACGCCGTCACCAACCAGCCGCAGCTGGTGGAGCTGCTGGCGGAGGAAGGCATCGGCGCCACGCAGGCGACGGTGTCTCGCGATCTCGAAGACCTTGGCGCAGTGAAGGTGCGTGTGCCGGGCGGCGAGACCGTCTACGCCATCCCGGAGTACGAACCCAACCGGCTGGCGCCTGAAGACCAGCTACGTCGGGTGATGGGCGAGTGGGTGGCCGAGGTGCGGCGCAGCGGCAACCTGGTCGTGCTGCGCACGCCTCCAGGGTGCGCACACGTGGTGGCGAGTGCGCTCGACCGCAGCGGCATGGATGGCCTGTTGGGCACGGTGGCCGGCGACGACACACTGCTCTGCGTGGCAGAAGAGCACATCGGCGGCGCAGCGTTGGCCGCGCGCCTTCACGATCTGGCGGGCCTGGCATGAGCAGTGGCGATGAGCAGGTGTCGGGGCACGGCAACACCCTGTGGCACGGACGGTTCGAGGGCGGTCCCGCTGCCGAGTTGATGGCGTACACCGAGAGCTTGTCGTTCGATCGGCGGCTGTGGGCCGACGACATCGCCGGCTCGATCGCGCACGTGCTCGGGCTGTTGCACGCGCAGATCATCTCCGAAGCGGAGTCGGCGCAGATTCTCGGTGCGCTCGACACGGTGGCCGATGAGTTGCAGGCGGGAACGTTCGAGTTCGTCGATTCCGACGAAGACATCCACACAGCCGTCGAGCGCCGCGTCACCGAGTTGGCTGGCCCTGCCGGAGCGAAACTGCACACGGGCCGTAGCCGCAACGATCAGTCGGCCACCGATGTTCGACGCTGGCTGCGGCGCGAGCTGCTGGCCGTGGCGGGCCGCATCGTCGATCTGCAAGCCGTTCTGCTGGATAGAGCGGTGGCGGCCGACGGCGTGTACCTGCCCGGCTACACCCACCTGCAGCGCGCTCAGCCCGTCCTGCTCGCGCACCATCTGCTGGCGCACGGGTGGGCGCTCGGCCGAGATGTCGATCGAGTGCTCGATGCACTCGAGCGCATCGATGTCTCGCCGCTCGGTGCGGGCGCGCTGGCCGGTTCGTCGCTACCGCTGGATCCCGACTACACCGCCGCGGCCCTCGGCTTCGCTGCCCGCTTCGAGAACTCGTTGGATGCTGTTGGTTCGCGCGACCACATCGCTGAAGCGCTCTTCGTGCTGGCGCTCGTGGGTATCAACCTCAGCCGTATCGGTGAGGAGTTCGTGCTGTGGACCACCGACGAGTTCGGCTTCGCCCGGCTCGACGACGGCTACGCCACGGGTAGCAGCATGCTGCCGCAGAAGAAGAACCCCGACATCGCCGAACTGGCTCGCGGCAAAGCAGGGCGACTGATCGGCAACCTCACCGGTCTGCTGGCGACCCTCAAGGCCTTGCCGCTGGCCTACAACCGCGACCTCCAGGAGGACAAGGAGCCGGTCTTCGACTCCGTAGACACCCTCGAGGTCCTGCTCCCTGCGCTCTCCGGGATGGTCGCGACCCTCGAGTTCGACACCGAGCGGATTGCCGAGCTGGCGCCGCAGGGCTTCTCGCTGGCCACCGATGTCGCCGAGTGGCTCGTGCGTGAAGGTGTTCCGTTCCGGGTGGCCCACGAGGTCGCCGGGGCGTGCGTGCAGCGGTGCGAGGAGCTGGGCTGCGAGCTCGACGAGCTGACCGACGAACAGCTGGCCGACCTGTCGCCGCATCTCACGCCCGCGGTGCGCGACGTGCTCACGGTCGAGGGCTCGGTGGCCTCGCGANNGAAGAACCCCGACATCGCCGAACTTGCCCGCGCCAAGGCGGGCCGGTTGATCGGCAACCTCACGGGGTTCCTGGCCACCATGAAGGGCCTGCCGCTGAGCTACAACCGCGACTACCAGGAAGACAAAGAGCCACTGTTCGACGCCGTCGATCAGATCAGCCTGGCGTTGGGAGCTCTCACGGGCATGATCGCCACGGTGACGTGGGTTCCCGAACGCATGCAGGCCGCCGCCGACGCCGAAACCACCTCTGCCACCGACTTGGCCGAATGGTTGGTGCAGCGTGGCACGCCGTTCCGCGACGCTCACGCGATCGTGGGTGCGTTGGTGCGCCGTGCGTTGGCGGGCGAGGCCTCGTTGCGCGAGTTGGTGGCCGCCGACCCTGCTCTCGGCGCCGACGCCGCAGCATTGGTGGCGCCT
>DMQJ01000039.1:0-6532 GCA_003455715.1 Acidimicrobiaceae bacterium
GGGGTGGGCGTCGTCGATCTGGGGCCGTGGTTCGACGGCTCGGATCGCGGCGGTGTGGCTGCGTCAGTCGACGAAGCGCTGCGCACCGTGGGCTTCTTCCTCGTGATCAACCATGGGATCGACCCGACACTGGTGGCCGGCACCCGGGCCGCGTTCGCCGAGTTCTTCGCCCTCCCCCAACAGGCCAAGCAGCACGTGCGCATGCCGAGGTTGGGCATGGCCGGTTGGGCGCCGATGGGCATGGAAGCCAATGGCTACTCGTTCGGCCATGAGACGCCGCCCGACATGAAGGAGAGTTACCGGCTGGGAGCGCACATGCTGCCCGGCCGGATCGCCTTGCGTGGCGACAACGTGTGGCCAGTGCAACCGCCAGCACTCCGCCCGCTGGTGGAGCGTTACGTTGCCGAGGTCGACCGGCTGCATATGGAGCTGCTCCGGGTGTGCGCCGCCGCCGCGGGCATCGACGACGCCGACTTCTTCGCCCGTCACGCAGCCACCAACGACAACACGCTCAACGTCAACTGGTACGCACCCATCAACTACCTGGGCGCGCCCCGTGAGGGCCAGTACCGCATCGGCCCGCACACCGACTTCGGCACCATCACGGTGCTGCACCGCGAGCCGGGCTCGTCGGCGCTGGAGGTGCAACTTCCCTCTGGCGAGTGGGTGAATGCCCCCGTCGCCGATGGAGCGTTCACGATCAACTGCGGCGACATGTTGGCCCACTGGACGGCCGGACGCTGGCGCAGCGCCATCCACCGTGTCGTGGCACCCGCCGCCGCCGAACCGGACGAGGCCTTGCTGTCGCTGGTGTACTTCTGCGAGCCCGACCCCGACACGATGATCACCCCACTCGGAGGTGGCCGCACGGTGAACGCCGGGGAATATCTGCGGGCGAAGATCGACGCGATCTCGATGCCCACCGACGCCTGAGTACCCTTGGGCGCCGTGTACACGTCGGGCCCCGCACACCTTCAGCGGCCGCTGCTACGCGGTTGGGCACATGCCGTGTCGTTTCCCCTCTGGGTGGTGTGCGGCACTGCGCTCATCGCTTGGGCGCAGGTGCCGACGCCAGGACGGCTCCTGCTCGCCACCTACGTTGCCGGTACCGGCGTCATGTTCGGCGTGTCGGCGCTCTACCACCGGGTGCCATGGCAGCCGTCTGCGAAGGCGCTGATGCAGAAGCTGGATCGCTCGGCCATCTTCTTGGCCATCGCCGGCGGCTATACACCCGTGGCCTGGGCCAGCCTCGACGGGGGCTGGCGCATCGCCGCGATTGCCGGCGCCTGGGCGGGCGCGTCGATCGGCATCGTGATCCACTGGCTGCCGTCGGTGCCGCGTGCATGGAAGGGGGCGAGCTACATCGTGGTGAGTTGGTCGGCGGTGTTTGCGTTGCCGCAGATTGCCGCTGCGCTCGGCACCACCGGGTTCGTCCTCATCCTCGGTGGCGGCGTGGCCTACACGGTGGGGGCCATCTGCTTGGCCACCCAACGCCCCAACCCGTGGCCGCGGGTGTTCGGCTTCCACGAGGTGTTCCACGCGTTCACAGTGGTTGCTGCGGCCCTCCAGTTCGCTGCCATCGCCCACGCGGTGGTGCCGCTGCTGTGACCGAACCCGACCCTCGGCGGGTGGGCGAGGTGGCCCGGCTCTTCACCAGGCTCGGCTTCATCGGCTTCGGCGGGCCTGCCGCCCACATCGCGATGATGCGCGAGGAGGTGGTGCGCCGCCGCCAATGGGTCGACGACCAGGAGTTCCTCGATCTGGTCGGCGCGTGCAACCTGGTGCCCGGCCCCAACTCCACCGAGTTGGCGATTCATCTCGGACTGCGTCGGGCCGGTTGGCGAGGGTTCGTTGCCGCGGCCGCAGGGTTCATCCTGCCTGCCGTCGCCATCGTGCTCACGCTGGCGTGGCTGTACGAGCGCTACGGCACCACCGCCGCCGCGATCGACCTCTCGTACGGCATCCTCCCGGTCATCGTCGCCATCGTGGCCCACGCCGTGGTGGGGCTCAGCCGAACCGCTGTGAAAGACGTTCGCCTCGGGCTGGTGGCCGCCGCCGCGTGCGCGGCCTGGCTCCTCGGGGTGAACGAACTCATCCTGCTGGCCGTCGCCGCCGCGCTGTGTGCGATACCACTGTCGCTGCCAGGGGCGCGGCAGCATCAGGCGAGTTGGCTGTTCGCGCTCCCCGCCATCGGTGGAGCAGCGGCGGCCGATCCGTCGTGGTGGCGGCTGGGGTGGGTGTTCCTCAAGATCGGCGCGGTGCTGTATGGCAGCGGCTACGTGCTCGTGAGCTTCATGGAACACGATCTGGTGCGCGAGCTCGGATGGCTCACCGAGCGCCAGTTGCTCGATGCGGTTGCCATCGGGCAGGTCACCCCCGGCCCCGTCTTCACCACCGCGACCTTCGTCGGCTACCAGGTGTATGGCCTCACCGGCGCCGCAGTCGCCACGGTCGCCATCTTCCTCCCCGCCTTCGTGTTCGTGGCACTGCTCAGCCGCATCGTGCCGTTCATCCGGCGGTCGGCCGTCGCAGGAAGGGCCCTCGACGGGGTGGTGGCCGCGTCGCTCGGGCTGATGGCCGGAGCACTGGTCCGCCTCGCACGCACCGCGATGCACGATCCACTCACCTGGGCGCTCGGGCTGGCGGCCTTGGTGGTGCTGCTGTGGAAGAAGCCGAACACCGCGTGGCTGGTGGCCGCCGGTGCGGTTGCTGGATTGGCGCACGGCGCGCTCACCTGAGCACGACGGATGTGACGTCAGACGCCCACCGGCACGGCCTCCGCCGCTTCTGCACGTGCCTCGCGAAGCGACGCCCATTGAGCCACGAGCACACCGGCAACCACCACCGATGCCCCCAACCAATGCCAGCCCGACACCACTTCGTCGAGCACCAGCACCGACCACACCATGGCCAGCGCCACTTCGAGGGTGAGGAACATCGCCACCACTCCGGGCCGCAGGTGTCGTAGCGCACGGAAGAAGCAGACCGACGACAACAGCGTGGGCACCAGCCCGAACAACGCGAGCCGCCAGACGTTGCCAGCCTCCGGTGCCTCCACGCCGTCGACGAGAGCGATCGGGGCCAGCACGAGTGCTGCGCCAAGCGTGGTCCATGCTGCGGTGACCAGACCGTCGAGCCGGGCCGGCAGCACCCGACTGCTGAGGATCATGTACGCCGCGAACACCACCGCCTGGAGCACGGTGAGCGCCACTCCGACACTGTCGATTCCCTGCTGCCCCTCTCCGTCGGTGAGGCCGAGGAGTTCGGGCACCGTGAGCGCGACTCCGACCATCACAAGGGCCAACGCCACCCACGTCCACGCGCCAGCGCGCACACCGAGGATCGACGAGCCGATGACCACGAAGGCCGGGTAGGTGTAGACGATGACGATGTAGATCGACACCTCCAGACGCTCGATGGCGAAGAAGCCGAGCAGCACCAACAGGCCGAACATCGCGCCAAGGGCCAGGGTCGTACGTCGTGGCGCGTCGGCCGGGTCGGGGCCGCCACGGCGACGCCAGGCAACCAGCACCAACCACAGCGCACAGGTGGCGATGCCGAACCGCCACAGCAGCAGCGACGGAGTAGGGAGGTCGTCCTGCAACTGCTTGCCCAACACCGACGACCATGAATAGGCAGTCGACGAACCCAGCGCCCACAACGCGCCCCGCGTGTGGCTGGATGTGGCGGGCATCGTGGCGAGGCTACTCACCGCCATGCTCGGAGGCCGAGGTAGCGCGCGACCCGCCGACCCACCGCGTCATCCACTCCACGAGTGCGTCGTCGTGGGCACGGCGGGCAGCGGGCGGGCCGTAGGTCGTGCCCTCATGGCTGCTTGCGGGCAACACCAGCACCTCGCTCGGGGTGCCCGCACGCAGCACCGCGCGGTGCATCGCCCACGCTTGTGCGTTGGGGCACCGCCGATCGGCCTCGCCGACCACCCAGAGGATCGGCGTGGTGCAGTGGTGCGCCTGATGCAGCGGCGACTGCGCGATGTAGCGCTCGATGGCTTCCCGCGGCGGAGCACCGAACTGGCTCTCGAAGAACCAGGGGCCGATGTCGCTCGTGCCGTGCATTGACACCAGGTCGGTGACCGGGTTCTCCGACACCGCAGCCCGGAACCGGGTGGTGGTGGCCGCGAGCCACGCGGTCATGTAGCCGCCGTACGAGTTGCCCGTAACGCCGAGTCGGTCGCCGTCGACCCACCCACGAGCGATGGCCTCGTCGACCACGGCGAGCAGGTCGCGCGTCGGACCGTCGGCCCAGTCGCCACGCACCGCAAACGTGAACTCCTGCCCGACGCCGGTGGAGCCCCGAGGGTTGGCGTAGAGCACACCGAACCCCGCCGCGACGAGGGCGTGGGCATCGACCGAGAACGTGTCGCCGTAGGCGAAGTTGGGGCCGCCGTGCACGATGAGCACTGTCGGGAGGCTGCCAACTGTTCCGGCGGGCCCGAGGAACCAGGCGTCGATCGGGGCCGGGGCATCGGTGGCGACAGCGAAGCGCAGCACCTCTACGGCGGGCAGGCAGCCAGGCTCGGGCAGCGCCTCGGGTGCTGCGGCGAACTGCGTGATCAGCCGCTCGTTGCTGCCGTCGAGACCCACCACGGCAAGCTCGGCAGTGTGCGTTGCCGACACGGTGGCGACCAGCAACTCGTCGCCGACGACGGCCACCGGGGTGCAGCACCGATCGCCGTCGAGCACGGTGCTGAGGGCTCCCGTCTCGATGTGCAGCCTGGCCACTCCCATCCGCCCGCGTTGGAAGGTGCGCACGAAGAGGTGCTCAGCATCGAGAGCAAGCACTGCGTGCTCGTACACGTCGCACAGTTCCGCCTGGTGGTCGCCGTACACGTCGCCCCCCAGCAGGCCGTCCACGTCGACCGAACGCCACTCATCGGGCGCATCGGGTCGGCCCAGGAACAGTCGAGCGACAGCACCCACCGGTTGGTCGTGCGGGTCGACCACCAACACCGCCAGCGACCCGTTGGGAAGCCACTCGGCCACCACCGTGCGACCGCTGGGAACCGGAGGCCGCACCTGACGACCCTCGGGCGTCAGGAGCACAAGGTGCTGGCCGCCACGCACACCCTCGGGGTCGACCCCTGCGCAGGCGGCCAGCCATGAGCCATCAGGCGACCACCGCACGGCGCTCCATCGCCAATCGTCGGCGGTGAGCCAGCGGGCCTCACCGGTCGGGAGGTGTGTGACGCGCACCTGCGGTGGGGCATCGAGCGGCCCGAGGCCGTCGAAGGCAAGGTAGGGCCGACCCCAGCGGTAGGGCCGCGAGCGGTCGATGGGCGCCGTCGAGGGTGCGGTGAATGCGATCGATGCTCCGTCGGGCGACCACGTGGGCGCACTCGTGGCGCCGACACTGCCCGGCACATCGACGGGGTCGTCGCCGAGCCGCGACGCCCGGCGAATGACCGACTCTCCGCCGGCGTTGGTGGAGCACCACGCGAGCGCCACCCCATCGGGCGCCCAGACCGCACTGTGGTCGCCAGGGCGCGCACCGGGTATCGCCTGTTCCTCGCCAGCACGGAGGTCGAGCACCGAGAGCGACAGCTCCGCATCGTCGGCACCCGGAGCCACACAGACGGTGGTGAGCAGCACGCTCCCGCTCGTCGACGCGCTTGCATGCAGCGGGGCGCGTCGAGCCAACAGCGCATCGGTGGTGTGCGTCACGACTCCTCCTGGAACGTCACCACGGTGAGCAGTGTGGCGCCCTCGGCCTCCGTGCGGTAGCCGTGTTGCACCGATGAGTCGAACCGCACTGCGTCGTGCTGGTGCAGCACCCACTCGCGCTCACCGATGCGCAAGATGGCGACACCGGCGACCACGTAGGTGTGCTCGATGCTGCCGCGGCCGTGAGCTCCGAAACTGCCCGGGTGGTGGGGCGGAATGACCCCTTCGGAGATATCGAACCGCCGACGCTCCATCATGTCGAACAGGGTGCGCACCTGAGGCGAGCTCGAGACGCCGTGCTCGGCCCTGATGATGTCGGGTTCGCTGAGCGTCACGCGCGTGAGATCGCTGAACGAGAGGTCGAGATACGCCGCGACGCGCACCAGTGCCGCGACCGTCGGGTTGGCAACTTCCCGCTCGATCTGCGAGAGCAAGGCCGTGCTCAGCCCGGTGCCGGCCGACATCTCACGCAGGCTCACACCGCGGGCCATGCGAGCCCGCCGCATGTTGGCCGCAACGGCTCGGCGGATGACCTCTCCGTCGTCGACGACCGCTTCGCCCACGCGGTGAGCCGCGTGAAACTCCGAGGCGCTCATCGTCCGGCCACCGATGCGAACAACCGACGGGTGTACTCGTGAGTCGGGGCAGCAACCAGGGCGTCCATGTCTCCAGTCTCCACCATGCGGCCACCATGCATCACGTAACAGCGGTCGACCACCTGCCGGGCGACCGCCAAGTCGTGAGTGATGAGCACGACGGCCACGCCCAACTCGCGGCGAAGATCGTTGAGCAGGTTGAGAATCTGCGCCTGCACCGACACGTCGAGAGCCGACACCGGCTCGTCGCACACC
>DMQJ01000039.1:6755-6921 GCA_003455715.1 Acidimicrobiaceae bacterium
GGGCAATCGCCACACGCTGCTGCTCGCCACCTGACAACGCCTGCGGGCGGCGCTTCGCGTACTCGGCGGGCAGGCCCACCATCGCCAACAGGTCGGGAACCTCGGCCGGGTCGCGCCCGCCGGCTCGCAGGGCTTCGCGGAGCGCAGCCGCCACCGTCATGGCCGG
>DMQJ01000478.1 GCA_003455715.1 Acidimicrobiaceae bacterium
GTTTGGCAAGGTCGTCACGACAAAGCTCATCGAGGAGGCGAGTCGTCGACTGCGGATTCGACGCCCGCGAAAGCACCTCCCGCTGACTCAGGAATCGAACCGGAAATCGAATGGGTAGTGCGTGCGCGGAAAGGTCGGGCGGAGAGACGACGGTCAGCTCGCCCCCGGGCCCAAGCCTGGCTTCGATAACCGAGCCGTCCGTCTCCGCAAACTGAACCTCAACCGAGGCGCCGTCCGGGAGCGTCGCCTCAGCGCTCGACTTCGAATTTGAACCCTCGGTGTGAAACGGCTGGACGCCGGCGGCCGAGCGCAGGTACTCCAAGAACGTCGACTTGCCACTGCCACTCCCGCCGACCAGCGCATTGAGATCCGGGCTGAAGTTGATGCTTTGGTCACCAAGGAACGAGGCACCATTGATCTTGATCCGGGCGATGAAAGGGATCGACGGTCTCAGCGAAGGGTCTTCGAAGCGAACTCGATTCTCGTGATCCAGAAAGGCATGTCGGAGGCCATCGATCGTGAGCTCGCTCATCTTGAGCCAGGTACAGCGGCCTCCGATCGAGCTCTCGCTACCCGGCCCATCACCCGGCCTCAGACGCTTGCAATCTGAGGAGGAGACCGCCGCGATCGGCTGCGGCCGGCGCCACTCATCGGAGTTCCGAAGGACCTGCGCGAGCTTGTTGCTACGCGCCTCGGCCGCCAATCGAGGCTCCTTGATTTCAAGCGCCAACAGGCGCTGATCACAGATGAGGCTCTTCTGCAGATCCGGCTCCATTGTGGCGTCGTTCAGAGCACCTGCTCGTTCCGTCGGATGAGCGGCGATCACGACACCATTGTGTTCTCGAACGACGACGTCGAAGAACTTGTCGAGTTCAACCCCGGTCATCGGGTTTGCTCTGTGGCCCGCGAATCGCGCGTTCGACGGCAGGCCGAGGCGAGCCAGCACCTCGCTCAGTTCGTCATACGGAGTCCTTGGATCGAAAAGGCAAAGCAGGTGAGCGTTGCGACCAAAGCTCGAGGCGACCTCAAAGCCTGGAAACAGCGATATCGGCGTGTTGACGCCCCGCTCGGAGTTGAACGCTTCCTTGAGCGCTGTGAGATAGCGAAGTCCGTCGGCGCCGCCGAGATTGTGGTCAGTGATTCCGACCACATCTAGACCCACCTCGTAGCAGCGTTGTGCGTAGGCCCGGGCGGATTCGACTAACTGGTCATCGGTCGCGGCAGGCGGCAGCTTCGCACCATCGCCAACCCAGTGGGCACGGTCCGCCGGGGTTTGCATTTGGAGATCTGCCTTGAAGAAGCGCGCGTACCTGGGCCTACTCATGATCGGTCTTGTCACTCACCGTCCGGTGGCTGGCTAGTTGTTCCACCGCTCATGAAGGAGTCCTCCCCGGCGTGATGTAAAGAACCGGCCGCGAATGGCCTCAGAGCAAAGAGCTGAACCGAACGCGTCGGGCCTACCGTTCGCTGGGGCGACGGCTGCCCGCCCGGACCACTATCGTCTCCGGGAATGGGTGTACCGCGATCAGTTGCAGCGACGGCCCTACGTGTGTTTGCCCTTCAACTAGTTGGTGGAGATCGGCACTGATGGCTCGTCTCGGTTCTCCCGAACCCGGAGAGTGGCACCTGATCTCCAACGACGACGTGGTCGTCTCACGCGCCAAGAGTCGCTCCGGGGCCGATACCAAGTATCGTTGGATTGTTGTTGACCCGCCGATGCTCGTGAAGGTGTGGGCTGCGCCCCGAACTCGGCAACCGAGCTACGGACTTGCCCACGACGAACATCCCGTCAAGCACGAGCCGACATGTGAGATCGACTGCCCAGGGGAGATCGGGTCGGCCCGCCAGCTCGACCAGTACGTGTTTCGATCGGCCGACTACTCCTGCGTCGAGCCGGAGGGCACCTGGCCGAGGGTTCTGGAGCACTGCCAGATTCCGAGGCCGCGGAGACCTGACGAGCGCCGGCGGCGTCATCGATGAATCTCGAAGAATTACGCGCTGAGCACGCACGCGAACGGGTCGGACCGCTATGGGTCGAACTTGTTGAGTCGGTGTGCCGAAGCGTCGTTCGCCAGTACTCGCCGGAGATCTATGCGTCGGCGCCCACGTGGCGTGATGGCCTGCAGGACCTCGTTCAAGACGTGATCGCCAACGCGCTGATTAGGGACGCCCAAGTCGAGTACATCGTCGACATCTCGCTCACGATGGATGACGTTCGACGGCTGCTTCGCCGTCAGATCCGCCACGTTCTCGCGCGTGGGCGACGTCGGACGGTCGTCGACCAGTTGCTAGACCGCAGCGTGCGACTGATGAACGGGCCACCATTCGAGAAGCTCCCTGGGTCGCGGGAGCCCGCTTGGTCGTTGGCCGCCGATTCCGAACCGCGGACGTCCTTCAGAGAGGCGGTCGCGGTCGTACGTTCAGCGGCGCGCATTCCGCAGCACGGACTCGACCGTGCCCCGGCGATCTTCACCACTGAGACGCTGCAGGCTGTGCTGGAGTCGATACTCGAACTGCATAGTCCGCTCACCAGACGCGAGCTCGGGGGAATTCTCGAGTTCGGCTTGACACCGTTCCTCCCAGACGTCCTTAACCGAAACAGCCGATCCGCATCGGAGCGGCCGTACTTGGAGCCGGAGGATGAGTTGCAGGTCGCACAGAGCGTCGCCAGCGTCGTTGATGCACTCAGCCCGGAACAGCTAGCGCTGCTTCGCAGCAAGCTTCTTGGCTGGTCAGATTCCGACGTGGCGGCCGCGCTGGGTGTGTCGAGACCGACCGCGGCGGCACGGAAGCGCGAGATGCTGAACGCTGTAGCGTCGGGCTTGAGCGACGTTCGGCCCGATCTAAGGGACATCGTCATGGACCGCCTGTCAGTGCAGCTGGCGCTCCCGCACTTCGACTTGCAGACCGCATCACCGAGCGAAATCGATTCCGTCGCTTCTGGAGCTGACCAGGCAGAGGACACCCACGATGGAGGCTGACGTGACAACAGGACGCCCAGAGTGGCTGCGAGCGGCGCTCAAACAGCACCCAACTCCGGACAGGGCTGCGCGATCCTCCGACCAAGCAGATCTCGAACCCGGCGACCTGTGGGTGTTCAGCGAGGAGATCAAGCCCTTCGCCGGTGTACAGCGAGTCCTGCTCGTGTTGGACACCGATGTCCGCAACGCGAGTGTCGTCGCTGCGATGACTTCTGTGGAGGTCGCGTTCGCGGGCGATCGCGACGTGGTGCTTTCGGCCGATCAGGGCTTGCCTTACCCGCTGATGGTTGAGACAGGTCTCGTCGCGAGTGTGCCGTGGAGCCACGCCCGAGAGCGGGTCGCAATGCTCGATGACAAGATCGTTGATGCTCTCATCGACTTCATCTGGGGAGATCGACCCGAGGAGCTCGAGTCGCTTCGCGGTCACGCTTGGCTAGATCCAGCCGTCGAGGAACGAGTCGATTTCGAGGCCGCCGAGCTCAGAGACATCCAGAAGCTCGGAAGACGCACCGATTCCAGGTTCGGTGGACACGAGTCCGACATCGAACCTGCGATCACCCTGTCTGCTATCTCAGCTGCTGTCAGCTATGCGAAGGGCCTGACATTTGCACCCGCAGTGTTGGCGCACGATCCCGACCGATCGCTCTACGTTGAGATGCTTGCTCGTCCTATTCTGGATCGCCACACGAGCGAACCAGGCACTCTGGTGAGTCGAGTGGAGTGTCCGATCGGGACTGTTTCTGACCTGAGGCTCCTCAGCCAGCCGCTCGTGGATGCGCTGCTGAGCGGTGCCCGAGTCACGGCCGCGAACTGCATCGATGGCGTTGAGCGCTATCTGTTCGAGGCCGGTCGACACAGCGGCAGCGACTGGATCGTGGTTTGCTCACCACAGCTTGCGGATGAGTTCGGTCGGAGTGGACTAGTCGGACGAACAGACGACGACCGTGCCGTGTTCGTCATTGGGGTCACCGAATGAGCGACACGAAGCCGACTTACCCGCTTCGGCAGATCCGGCTCTCGAACTTCAAGTCAATCGTGCAGGCCGAGGTAGACATCGCACCGCTCACAGTGCTCGTCGGAGCCAACTCATCGGGCAAGAGCAGCATCCTTCGCGCGATCCTCGCACTTCACCAGGTGGCCGTGAGCGAGAGCCCGCTGTCGACGTTTGCGCTCAATGGCCCGAAGTCGAGTCTCGGATACTTCAACCAGGTCCGCAACCAGGTTGCCGACGACACCGACGTCGAGATCGGTGTCGACCTAGACCTCAGCTTCGCTGACGTCCCTCCGGTCCCACTGATGTTCGACAACTGGACGTTGTACAGCAAGCTTCGCGCGAGACGCACCGCCGTCACCCTGAACGTCGCCTTCTCCGAACTCGTGGAGCGCAGCGACGAAGCAGCATCACCGTCGATTGTGCGCGTCGACCTGCACAGCAAGTGTGGGGACTACCGAGCCAAGCTCGCCCTTCGGCGAGCCAATCTCGACAAGAAATTGACGCGTGCGACGGGGGTTGTGTCTGGCAGCCTCTATCCGCCGGATGCGAACTGGCGATTCGACGAAGGTTTCCGAGGAAGCCTCACTGGGTCAACGTCGACGAAGGTCACGGGTGCAGCGTTCAGCGGCGGCGTGCCGGTCGCGCTCATCGCGACCGCTCGAGGGGACGCCGTCCCCGACATGTTCACCGAAGTCCTTCTGTCGATCCGGAAACGCTTTGCGCCACGTGCAGACGCAAAAGCGACCCCCAAGGACGTCAGACGAGTCGCTGCGTGCGCAATCGATGTGATGGTGCCATGGGCGGGGACGGAACGAACCGCTCGTGGCCCCCACGACAGCATCGTCAACGATGTGTTCGAGGCCATGAAAGAACACGAACTGATGGAGAAGTTCATCGCTACGGCGGTTAGCCGACCCGACGAACTTCGCGCCGAGGTTCGGCGCTTGTGGCCAACGCGGCGCAACACGCCGTACCTGATCGAAGGCCAAGACGCTCAGCTCACCGCCCACGCCGCCTCGCAGATCCTCGGGTTCCTCAGCACGCACACCTTCTACCTCGCTGGACTTCGCGTCGCCCCCCAACCGCTGTACCCGTTTACTTCGCTACCGTCCGACAGCGACATCGGCACGCGCGGCGAGAATCTCGCGTCCGTTCTCATCACGATCGGCGACCGCGAGGTTGCCTGCCCGGCCGACGACGGAACGGTCACCACTAAGACACTTCACGAGAGTCTGCGCCATTGGATCCGTCATCTCGGCCTGCTCGACGACATTGAGCCCGTGCATCGGGGTGCCCAAGGCTTCGCGCTGGAAGTCCGCCAAGCGGCCGACGATGTGCCCCTCGACGTCTCCGCCGTCGGCGTCGGAGTAAGCCAGGTGCTCCCAGTGCTCGTCCGCTGTTTGCTTGCAGCTCCCGGCGACCTTGTGATGCTCGAGCAGCCCGAGCTTCACCTGCATCCTGCAGCCCAGTTGGGGCTAGCCGACTTCCTCCTTGCATGCGTCCGGTCCGGAAGGCAGATCATCGTCGAGAGTCATTCGGAACACCTCGTGAACCGTCTTCGCCGACGTGTCGCAGAGGCTGACGACGACCCAGAGCTGCACCAGCTGATCGGAATCGTGTTCGCTGAGCGAGATCGGGCGGTCACCAGGTACCGGAGTGTGGATCTCAACCCGCTTGGGGGGTTCGACTCATGGCCGAGCGGCTTCTTCCCTGAAGGAGCCGACGAGGTCAGGCATCTGCTCGAGGCCGGTCTCCAGAAGCGAGCACGCATCCTCGAGCCCGACTGACCTCAGGTGGCACGACGCCACAGCGATCGGCCTCGTGGCTCGTGCCGTGGCTCCCACTTGCGCGCGCAACGGTAGAAGCCGCACCCCAGACGCGAAGAAACCCCTGCCTGAGCAGGGGTTTCGTGGTGGGCGAGGGGGGACTTGAACTCTGATTCCCGGCAGTTCAGACGGTGGGGCTCAGTCCAGTCTGTGCTGATCTACCTGGTGTTTCGCGTGAGACCCTGCTGAACGCTCCCACCCCGTTCACCCCCGTTTCTACCCGTCCGGTAGAAGTTCCGGTAGAAGTCGACGCATCTCAAATCGTCCTCCGATCACGGTCCCGCTCGGCAGCTTTCTCTGACCTGTCCATCGCAGCGGCACCGCAGTAGGTGGATCCGTCGAATCACGGTTCACGATTGTGGCGACTTCGTCGATACTGGTGATCGATGAGTGGGCGGTGGTCGACGGAGTGGGGATCCTGGTGAGCGGTCCACGCGACGAGTTCGATGCCCTTGTCCTCGGCGCTCTGGAGGTACCGCGCTCGGTTGGAGACGTCCTCTTTCTGTTCCCGGCGTTGGGGGAGGCGGGTCTGGTGGCTGTGGATGAGGCGTTAGAGCGCCTGTCGGAACTCGCCCTGGTGCAGCGCCGAGCTGGTGGTCGCCTCTGGGAGTTGACTGAGCCAGGTTCACGCTGGCTCGACGAGCAAGCAGAGTGGCAGATCCATGTCGATCGCGTTGGCGAGTCGACGGACTCAGCGTCAGTGCTGACCGGGGTCCTGGCGCGCGGAGTCGTCAAGGTCGGCGACTGGTTCCACGACGGAGTCGGTAACACCTGCCGCGTCGTCCAGGTGTACGACGTCGAACCCGGCACCCGCTCTGTGTCGGTCAGCTTCGAACCAGCCAGCATCGACTCGGTCGACCTCGACGCTGCTTCGAATCCGCTGACCCTCGGAGTCATTCGCCAATGGACTCCGAGGGCCATCGCTGAGGACTTCCGACGACTGTCGCCGCCGGCCTGGCACGCTGAGACGTTCACGGACGACCTCTTCTTCGACAGATCACTTCCCGACATCAGTGCGGCATTCGCGGAGGATCGAACATGGAGCGATGTCCACTCAGCCCTAGGCAGATCGGGATTGCGTTGGGAGGTCTGGCGAGGAAGCGCTCGCCAGACTGAGCTCCCTTCCGTCGACGATGTCTTCGACATGGACGGCGACCGCTACACGCTCAAGGCTTGGGTCGGCCCGGTCCAGTTCAACGCGCACTACTGGACACGTGACGAAGTTGACTTCGATGTCGCGATCGGTGCCCTCGCTGATCCGTCGAGTTTCGAGTGCGTTGTTGCGTTCATGGACTGGCTTGCGTCGATTGCGGGATCTGTGGCCAGGCTCGAGCACGAGGGTATGCAGGGCTTGGTGATCCGCGTCTCAGAGCCAGCCGACACACCAGGCGACGTGGTCGTATGGGACCGCCTGCGACTCGCTGGACTTCGCAATCCCGAGTTCGGCGTCTACCGAGATGTGGTAGCCCCGGCGTGGGGGCTCGACGAGACCAACATTGACGCGTGGCTCGAGCGGCACGATGACGCCGATGCCGTCACGTCGGTGCTCTGCCACCTTCACCTCTGGGACGAGATCGAGTCCACCAGCGACGAGGTTGTCCTCGGAAAGGTGGCGGCAACGGTGGCTGAGCGCTGGCGCGCAGCACTGGCGGCGCAGTTGCCCAACCGAGCCTTCACCGTTGGGGTCATCGGAGAACCTGAAGAGTACGGGCCGACCGTGCGGGTCCGGGCGTTCACCCCGACGGTCACCGAGCACCACGTGGATCGGCTCGACCCCACCCTGAAGGCGCGGTTCGAGGCTGTAGTCGCGGCCCGATGGACAGGTGCGTTCCGCGCTGACGATGCGGTGGCGATCGCCACTGACGTTCTCGCTGCCGGCATCGACGAGCCAGCCGTCCTCGAGCTCGCAATGCAACCGACTGATCACCGCGTCCTACGGATCGACGACATTCGTTCGTTGTTCGATGCTTGCTGTGCGGCGCTCGGCGTGATGACGCCGACCGCAGGTTCGGCGGGTTGGCAACGCGCACGAGAAATCGCTTCAGCCATCATTTCCGGCACCCTCACACCGGGTGAAGGTGCCGCTCAATTGTGGCCCCTCTGGCGGGAGTGCGGCACAGTGCCGGGATCGGATCCCCTCGACATGCTGCAACTGTCCGAGGAGTGGGAGGGCGCTGTCGGCGAGGGCCTCGCTCGGGCAGAGGAGCGCATCGTTGCGTCGGCCCGATCGGTCGTGGCCGATGCCGATCGGGCGCTCGCCGCGCTCGCAGTTCCCTTCGGCGCGGGTGATGAGGTCATCCGAGCTCGCGACGTGATGCCACTGCTATTGAATGCTGCGCCCTCGTTCCTCAGCACGTGGTACGGGATCGAAGACGATCACCTTTCGCTTGACGTCCCGGGTGGGCGGCTCCACTACCTCGACGCAGGAGCATTCGCGCGTCACGTCATCGAGATCCACCGGGGGAACAACCGCCGCTGGCTGCAGAATGCCTTTGACGTCATCGAACGAATGCACACCGACGGAGACGTCTACGTGGCTGAGCTCGCCACGATCGGCTATCTCGAAGGTATCCAGAACATCGCCGGCCACGCGGGCGTGGATCCCGAGGTCTTCGTCCCGTACCTCGGACCAGAGAGCCTGCGTTGGTGGCGTGGACTCGATCGGTTCTGGGCCGGGGAGCACCCGACCGTCGAGCCGAATGACGACGAACCGTCAGGACCCGGCGCCTGACAAGCTGATCAACCTGTAGTGACTTCATTGGTACGCCATCGTCGGGTCGGCGGCGAGGGCTACTTGGCCTGTGGCCAGCCGAGCGCAAGCTGTTCCGTTCCTCCGGCGGGATCAGCGAACAAGAGCGCGGCGCTCAAGTTCATGGTTGCTCCTGTCGCGTGGATGCCACCTCTCCACGTGCCTGAGTTCGGGTCGTAGTAGCGGAACTGAAGCTTCTTCAAGCGAGCCCCAAACCGCGACCGAACCCCGAGGTAGGCAGGGTTGGCGTGATGGTTCCATGAGTGCTGCATCGAGTACGCGGCGCACGCCGCAGGAAAGACGAGTGCAGACGCGACGAGGTCTGCGATCTGCAACGCCACGTGGCTGTCGCTGTGTCCGAAGACGGGCACCTCGACGAGTTGACGAAGCGGGTCCCCTCCTGTGCGGTACATCTGCGTCGCAATTCCAACTGCGTTCGGCGTGTTCTTCACCTTCGTACGGCTGTCGAGAATGACGAGCCCTTGCCGGTTGGTTTGGTCCAGGTACTCGTGGAAGGTTCTGCACACCCACCAGCACGCTGACGAGTACACAGCGGAGTCCTGCATCGGCAGCAGCGGGTCCTTCACGACAACACGTCCCACGATCGAGCATTCGTGCTCTGCGAGCAGTTTGAGCGTCCTGTCGAGGAGCCCGACAGCTCGCCGCTCCCGGTTGCGGTTCCCGCTCCGCAGATCGGCGCGAAGGTCGGAACCCTTCACTTCCGTCTGGATCAACTCGGACAGACGCACGTTGGCGAGCGACGGGTTGAACTCCTTCTTGAGCTGGAGGAAGTCCCAGTTGAGGTCCCTGAGCTTCTCACCCGGCACCAGGAGGCCGACGAGAACGAAGAGAGGCGTCGAGGACGGCTGTACAGGGTCGAGGGTCTCAGCGCTTCCTGACTCGTCGACGAAGCAGAAGTCCATCGCGCCAGTATGAAGCATCGAAAACGCAACTGCGGCCACCCCTTGCAAGGTGGCCGCAGGACTTGCTGCACCGAGTGCAGCGAACAGCATTGAGCTACCGACAATCGTATTGAAGACCGTGCGGAAGTCAACCTCTTGTGAACGAACTCTCCATAAGTGTCGGTCAAGACCACCCGCAGCTGTGACGGATCATCAACCGGACACCAGCCGGGACATGCGGTGAGCGAGAGCGCTGGTGCGCTTGATCGCTTCGATCGCCTGGGATTCCTCGGCGGTCGGAGCTGTCAGCCAGTAGGGGTCGGTGGGGTCGAACGAGTCACCGGGGAGGAAGACTGCGCCGTCGTTCCGGGGTAGGTCCTGGCCGAGTTCCCAGTACTCGTAGCAGTCGAGTGCCTCGACGAGCGTGGCGATCTCGGCGGCGGTGAGGGTGACGGTCATGTCCATTGACCAAGCGTCTCGAGCCCGCGTCGAGGTCGTCAACAGTTGACCACCGGACCGGTTCAGAGGCCGAGGTCGATGCCTTGCGAGCGGGTGCGAGTCGCGCCGACGTCATCAAGATTGGCATGTGGGGTCTCGACTTGGACGCCGGTATCAAACTCGACGGTCGGCGTGGCTGCTCGGATGACTCGATCGAGGCGCTGGGTCACGGCGGCGAGGTCTCGCTCTGCTTGGACGAGAAACTCCCTCGTGGGAGTGCCTGTGGCGCGAGCCGTGGTGAGGTGGGCGCTCACTGCAGACACGTCGACGCAGGCGGCATCGAAGTCGCGTCGGAGGCGGCGGCGCTTCAGGGGTGAACCACTGGCGCCGGCTGATCGACAGTGGTTCGCTGACCACATCGCCTCCTTGGCTGTTTGGAGTTGCGCCTCGGCAGCGGCCACTGCGAGGCGGTGTGGTTCGTGTGCCTTCGCTGCCACGTCGCGACGTTGCTCAGCGTCGGCGAGGCGGCGGCGCAGGACCGCCACTTCGTCGGGCTCGGGAGTGATCGAGGGAGTGGCGGGAACGTCCCGGGCTGACTCCCGGGAGGGCTCACGATGAACTCCCTGCCCGGCCTGTCGGGCGAGGTGGCGGCGTTGGGCGACGGCGGGGAGATTGGGGTGGTCGTTGGCGAGGACTCGTTCGAGGACGTCCCTCGCTTCGGCGATGTCGGGGGTTTCGGTGACGACGAGGAGCATGTTGTGCTCTCGGCCTCGGGTTGCTCCCACATAGAGGCCTCGGCGTGTGGTGGCCTCGGACACCAGCTCCATTCCGATCGTGGTGGTGTCGCCCTGGTTGCCGTGCTCGGTGGCGGCGTAGCCGAGTCGGACGTGCTCGTGTGCGTACTCGGGCGGGAGAGTCACGGTGCCGGGTCCTCGATCCGACGACACGGTGAGCGAGCCGTCGCTTTCGATCCCAGTCACCGTCCAGGCTTCGCGGTTGCGGACCGACTCGCCGCTGCTCGTCGTGAGCGAGCGGTTGTTGCGGCGGGTCACCACAACGTCGCCGATGCACGCCTGCTCGCCGCCGCCGATCGCTGCCGAACGACAGCCGTCGATCTCACGGCCTCGCACTCGGGCCGACTGGATCGCTGCGTTGATGGCGTCGACGTGGGCGTTGCTCGACCCGGTGATCGCACACGTCCCGCGATCGGCGACTGCGGTTCGCCAGCGGTCGACGATGACGCCGAGCAGGTCGTCGAACGTTCCGGCGACGATGCGGCCGTGTGCTTCGTAGGCGTCGAACGCCCCTGCCTCACCGCGTCGCAGTTGCAGGGACGCCGCTGCTTCCCACGGCTGGGTGAAGCGGTGGATGCGGGTGAGTTCGTGCACTCGGCCGGTGGAGCAGAGTTCGTCGAACATGCCGCCTCGGCCGACTGCCTGTAGCTGGTGGGGGTCGCCGACGAGGGCGAGTCGCCAGCCCTGTTGGTCGGCGAGTCGGACGAGTGCGGCGAGGGATGCGGTGCCGACCATGCCGGCCTCGTCGACGATGACGGTGGTGCCGGCAGGGAGTCGGAAGAACGGCAACGGCGCACGGTCCGTGCGCTGCCATTCGTGCAACAGCTTGGCCAGTGTGTCGGAGAGGGCGCCGGTCTCCGTTTCGAGGACACGGGCGGCCTTGGCCGACGGCGCCACGCCGAACACGTACCGACCTTGTTCGTGGAGGTCGTCGATCGCTGCTCGCAGGGTGGTGGTCTTGCCGGCG
>DMQJ01000538.1 GCA_003455715.1 Acidimicrobiaceae bacterium
GTAGCGTCGGGGGAATGGGGATTGCTGACGAGACGTACGTGCTGCTCACCACCTTCCGGCGCAACGGTGATGCCGTGCCCACCCCGGTGTGGATCGTCGGCCTCCCTGACGGCAGTGCGGGGTTCACCACCGAACTCGACTCGGGCAAGGTGAAGCGCATCCGCAACAACCCGAAGGTCACCCTGCAACCGTGCGACATGCGGGGCAAGGTGAAGGAGGGCAGTGCGGTGGTGGAGGCGACGGCAGAGGTGCTGGTGGGCGAGGCGGCGCACCCGATTCGCGACGCCATTCGCAACCGACACAAGCTGATGACCTCGATGTTCAAGGTCACCGACCTTTTCCGCCGGGTGGTGCTGCGCAAGAACCCGGCGGAGTGCGCGATCCGGATCGTGCTGTAACTCAGTAGAAGGTGGTGCGGCGCACGGGTTGGAAGAGGTCGACGCGTTGCTCGCACGCACCGAGTGCAGGGCACTCCGTGCAGTTCGGTGCGTTCATCTCCGGGCAGCGATGACGCATCTGGAACAGGAACCAGTCGACCGTTCCCATGGGGCGTGCGCTGCGCTCGGCAAGGAGAGCAACAGCTGCGAACGCTGCCCGGCGAACGGCTTCCTCATCGGCCGCATCCAGTGAGCGTCGATCCGCCAGCCGTTGTGCCAACTGCTCGTTGTCGACGCGCACCATGCCTGTTCGTAGGCAGGTGCGCTGTACGTGGTAGTCGATGATCGGCGGCGCATCGTCGCCGTCGACATCGGTGATCCATTGTTCGGGTCGTTGACGAAGGATGACGCCCAGCAGTGCAGCCTTCTTGCGCAGCGGATCCTCGCGGTACCCGCCGACATGGTCGAGCAGGCGCAGCAGTGATCGCATGGGTCGTGAGGTGTCAGCCGCGGCGGCCACCAGGTCGGCGGCGGAGGCGCCCAGCGCCAGCAAGGTGTTGCCGTACGCGTTGGCCAGGGCGACACACTGGCCCGAGTGCGGGTACGGGTCGTTTCCTTCGTCGTCGGCTGCGGCAGTGGTCCAAACCGTCGTGGTGATGGAGGCTTGGCCCGCCGGGGAGAGCAGACCGGCATCACGCTGTGACCATCGCAGGTAGTGCGCCCACAGGTAGTCGCTGCCCTTGCGCTGGTGGCCGTCGATGGTGGCGATCATCGGGTGCGAGTACTGGGTGCCGTCGGCGGTGGTGTGCCAGAACCCGAACTGCTGCAGGGTGGCGGCGGTGAACCACGCGACCGCATCGGCGTCGCCCACATCGGGGAACAGCGACCCCGTGAAGGCAAACCCGTCGAGGCCCTCGAGCGAGGCGACCCTCGATGCCAGACGCTCGACAGCCTCGGTGTCGACATCGGCCCGCGAGTCGACCGGTGGATGCGGTGGAGCATCGTTGGCCCACAGCGCGGTCGGCCCAACGTGGCTCACCATCTCGGCGGCTGCCGCGCTGCCTCGGCGGGCGGCTTCCACCGGATGGTCGCCGAGCAGGATGCGAGCCACCGTGGTGCCGCAGAACGTGTCGCCGGCGCCCGTCGGGTCGACGACGGTTGCGTTCGTGCCTGCCACTTGGGTGACGTGTTCACCTTGGAAGACCAGCGAACCCCGGGCGCCGAGCGTGACGAAGCGGAAGGCCCCCGGCCTGGTGTGCGCCTCCGTCGGCGAACCGAACAGCACAGTGGCCTCGTCGGCGTTGCAGAAGAACAGGTCGGCCACTTCGGCGGTGGATCGAACGGTTTCGGTGTCGTTGCGCACCGCCTTCCCGTACGTGCCGGCAACGGCGAGGCACCCTCGCTCGGCCAGCGCGCGCACGAAGTCGTGCTGCAGGCGTGCATCGAGGAAGGGAACGCAGTAGGCGGCGGCTGGGAGATCGTCGATGGCATCGAGCAACGCCGGGGTCATGTCGGGTTCCGCGCCGAGGTGTTCCCTGAAGAGTGTCACTGCACCTTGCTCGTCGTAAGCGATCTCGAAGCGAGGTAGGCCGTCGATCGGCACCTTCGGCCCCACCCAACGGATGCGCTCCAGAGCCGGAGCGAGTTCCGGCGGCATCGGGTCGGGGTACGGGGCCAGCATGGTGACCTCAGCGCCCGCTCGTGCTGCGGCGAGCGCGGTGTAGAGCCCGGCCCCGCCGGGGGTGGGCACTGGCTGGCCGTGCACATGGATGCGGTCGAGTGAAGCGCCACCCACCACCAGCAGCCGGGGATGCCCTCGTCGTTCCACGGCCAGCCATCGATCACTCCACCCCATGCGCTCCGAGGCTAGGCCAGGCGGTGGCGGCCACTAGCGTCCGCGCCGTGTTGGTGATCGGGCTCACCGGTGGCATCGGGTCGGGCAAGTCGACGGTCGCGGGCCTGCTGGCGGGTCACGGGGCGCAGGTGATCGACGTCGACGCCGTGGGTCGCGAGGTCATCGCCTCCGGCGGCAGGGCGGAAGCAGCGGTGCTCGATGCGTTCGGCTCGTCCATCGCCGACGCCGATGGCCACATCGACCGTGCCTCTCTCGCCCAGGCGGTGTTCGGCAACCCCGAGGCACTTGCTCGGCTCACCGCCATCAGCCACCCGGCCATCAACGAGGTGCTCGTGGAACGTATCGACGCGTTGCCCGTCGACTCGGTGGTCGTACTCGACATGGCCATCCTCGTGGAGAGCCATCTGGGCAAGGCGATGCCCCGCCACGCGTACACGAAGGTGATCGTGGTGGAGGCGCCCGACGAACTGCGCATCGCCCGAGCCGTGGCCCGTGGCATGCAGGCCGACGACGTGCGCCGACGCATCGCCTCGCAAGCCACCGATGCCGAGCGCCGCGCCGTCGCCGATGCTGTGGTGCGCAACGACAGCGACCTCACCGACTTGGAGGCCGCGGTGGCCAGCCTGTGGACCACCATCGAGACGTGGAGGTAAACGCGTGACCTACGAACAGATCACCGCCGAGCAGCACGACGCCGTGCTGGTGCTCACGCTCAACCGGCCCGAGCGGCTCAACGCCTGGACGCCGCACATGTCGGCCGAGTTGGGCCACGCCATCGAAGCCGCCAACGACGACCCGTCCATCGGGGCCATCGTGGTCACCGGTGCGGGCCGTGGGTTCTGCGCCGGTGCCGACATCGAGGCCAACTTCAAACAGAACCTCGGCGATGGCGAGGGTGCCGATGGCGCGGCGGCGGCGCCTCAACCACCAACGGTGCGCCAGCGCGACTGGGTGGCGTTGTGCCGTGAATCGAAGCCGCTCATCGCCGCCATCAATGGGCCGGCCGTCGGTGTCGGGCTCACCATGGTGCTGCCGTTCGACGTGCTGCTGGCGGCCGACACCGCAAAGCTGTCGGCGCGCTTCGTGAAGATGGGCCTCGTGCCCGAGCTGGCCTCCTCTCACTTCCTCGTGGCTCGCTGCGGGTGGGGTGCGGCGTCGTGGCTGGCGCTCAGCGGCACCACCGTGCTCGGCACCGAGGCCGCGCAGATGCGATTGGTGGATCGTGCGCTGCCTGCCGACGAGTTGTTGCCCACGGCGATGGCGATGGCCACCGAACTGGCTGGCAACCCGCCGCCGCAGGTGAGGTGGATCAAGGAGTTGTTGTCGCAGAACGCGATGGAGAGCGATCTGCGTGAGGTGCAGCGGCGCGAGATCAGCGCCCTGCATCAGGCGTACGCCAGCCCCGAGCACCATGAGGCGGTGCGGGCGTTCATGGAGAAGCGTCCGCCCCATTTCCGCTGATGAACTGGCGTCACCCTGGCCGAACTGGTGCGGTGCTGTACGCGGTGCTGGCGGCGGTGGTGGGCGGCCTGCTGGGTGTCGTCTCCCGCCTGCAGTTGGTGCACCAGCGCAGTCGCGCGGCAGCGGCGCGGCGCCTCCCCGCTGGCGCAGTCATCGTCATCAGCAACCACACCAGCTACGCCGACGGGTTGCTACTGGCGTTGGCGTGCCGCCGTCTCGGCCGCTCGCTGCGACTGCTCGCCACGTCGGGTGTGTTCCGCGTGCCGCTCATCGGCACCCTCGCCCGCAGGCTCGGGTTCATCCCCGTTCGTCGCGGCACTGCGGACGCTGCGGCCGCGCTCGACGAAGCCGTCGTTGCGTTGGAGCACGGCGAGGCCATCGGCATGTTTCCCGAGGGGCGTCTCACCCGCGACCCGCACCACTGGCCCGAGCGATCGAAGACCGGAGCGGTGAGGCTGGCGTTGCGCAGCGGGGCGCCGATCGTGCCGGTGGCAATGTTGGGCGCGCACGAGGTGGTGGGCCGTCGCCGCATTGCGGTTCGCCTCTTGCGCAACGCAGTGGTGCGCCCGAGGGTCGACGTGCACGTGGGTCGCCCCATCGACGTGCGAGCGCTGATGTCGATCGGCCCCGCCACCGAGCCAACGGCGGAGGAGGTGCGTCTCGCCGCCGACATGGTGATGGCCAAGCTCATCGACCTCGTGGAAGAACTGCGAGACGAAGCGGCGCCGCACCCGCACGGCGTGCCGCGGGCCGGCGAGTAACGGCGCTTCGCCTCGGCCAGCCGCTACGCCGACCCGTACGATCGGTTCGTTCCGACCTGAAGGGGGCCTGGTGGCACACGATCTCATCATCCGTAACGGCACGGTGGTCGACGGCACAGGAGCGCCCGCACGCTCCGCCGACGTGGCGATCGACGGTGATCGCATCACCGCCATCGGCGAGTTGGCCGATGCCACCGCCGCCCGCGAGATCGACGCCACCGGCCAGGTGGTATCGCCCGGGTTCATCGACCTGCACACCCATCTCGACGCGCAGGTGGGGTGGGACCCGCTGCTCACCTCCAGTTCGTGGCACGGTGTCACCACGGTGCTGATGGGCAACTGTGGTGTCACCTTCGCGCCGGTGAAGGCCGACGACCGAGTGTTCCTCGCCGAGATGATGGAGAGCGTGGAAGACGTTCCCCGCGACGCCATCCTCGGCGGCCTCGGGTGGGACTGGAACACCTACCCCGAGTACCTCGATGCGGTGCAGCGCATGCAACCGGCGCTCAACGTGGTGGGCATGGTGGGCCACTGCGCATTGCGCTACCACGTGATGGGCGAGCGCAGCCTCACCGACGAGCCACCCACGCCCGAGGAACTCAACCGCATGCGCGACATCGCGGCCGAGAGCGTGGCCGGTGGCGCGGTTGGCTTCTCCACGTCGCGCATCCTTCTGCACACCATCCCTGATGGTCGTTACGTGCCCGGCACGCTTGCACCGCTCGACGAGTACCTCGCGGTGGCCGACGGCATGAATGCCGCGGGTGGCGGCCTGTTCCAGGCGGTGAACGACTTCGCCACCAAGCCTCAGTTCGAGATCGAGTTGCTGCGCGAGATGGCGCGTTCGTGCGGCGATGTGCTGTTCAGCGGTGGCGCAGGCAACGGCGGCAATGCGGGCGTGGAGATGTTCGGCGCCTTCCTGGCCGACACCAATGCCAACGTCGGCCGCATCACCATGGCCAGCCAGACACGCCCCAGCGGCACCCTCTGCGGCCTGGCGCAGGTCACCCCGGTGAAGGGCAAGCAGTGGAAGGCGCTCATGCAGTTGCCCACCATCGCCGAGCGTGTGGCAGCGCTGAACGACCCCGCCGTGCGTGCCGGCCTGGAGGCCGAGGGCATGGAGAAGGGCATGTGGTACGACCCCAACCACATCTACCCACTGGGCACTGGCCAGTCGCCCGACTACAGCGAGACCAACGGCCGCTCCATCGCCCAACTCGCCGAGGAGGCCGGCGTGCACCCGGTGACCCTGGTGATCGATCGGCTCATCGCCAGCGACGGCCTCGAGCTGTTCAACACCTGGTTCTTCAACCGCAACGTCGACGGCCTGGCCCAGGTGTTGGCGATGGAGCACGTGTACCCCGGCCTGGCCGACACGGGTGCCCACGCGGGCCAGATCTGCGATGCCGACATGAGCACCCACTACCTCACCTACTGGCACCGCACCCGCGGCCTGGCCACCCTGGAAGACGCCATCCGCCGGCTCACCGCCATGCCGGCCGGTGTGCTTGGGCTGAAAGAGCGCGGCACCCTTGCCGCCGGCAACTTCGCAGACATCAACGTCTTCTCGCTCGATCGGCTGGCGTCGGCTCACCCCGAGTACGCCAACGACTTCCCCAACGGTGCCGGTCGGTTGAAGATCCGCTCGCACGGCTACGCCGCCACGTTGGTGAATGGCGTGGTGGTGACGGAGGACTGCGTCAATACCGGCGCACGCCCCGGCACCGTCATCCGGGAGTTCGCCCGCGGGTAGCTTTGCCACCCATGGCGAATCATGGGTCAGGGCGGGTGCTCTTCATCGGCCTCGACGCGTGCGACGCACCCACCATGTTGGCGATGGCTGCGGAGGGCAGGCTGCCCGCGCTGGCGGGCCTGGTGCGCGACGGTGCGGTGGTGCCCACGGTCGCGCCCTACGGCACGTTCGTCGGCTCGTCGTGGATGACCATCACCACCGGGCGCGACGTCGCCAACCATCGCTTCTGGAACTGGCTGGAGATCGACCCGGTCACCTACCAACCTGCACTCACGACGCCACGTGAGGCGCGGGGCGCGTCGTTCTGGCAGCGGGTCTCCGATGCCGGCCGACGGGTGGCAGTGATGGACGTGCCGCACATGAACCTGCCCACCGAGTTCAACGGGGTGGCGCTGAAGGAGTGGGGATGCCACGACCGGCACGACGGCACCGACGCGTACCCGCGCTCGCTGCTCGACGAGCTCGACGAGTTGGTAGGTCGTCATCCGGTGGGGTGCCGTAGCCACCCCCGCGGCGACATCGCGTTCGCGCCGTGCGACTACACGGAACGGGCCGATCGGTTGCGGACGCACGATGAGGAAGCACGTCTGGCAGCACTGCTGAACGATGGCGTGGAGGCCAAGCGGCGCGCGGCGTTGCACGTGTACGACAAGGGCCCATGGGACCTGTTCGTGACGGTGATGGGCGAAGGGCACTGCGTGGGCCACCAACTGTGGCACCTGCACGACCCCAGCCACCCACGACACGATGCTGCGCAACGCCTGCGAGTCGGCGACCCAGTGGCCGACACGTACGAACGTATCGACTCGGTCATCGGCGACCTGGTGGCGAGGGCGGGCGACGACACCACCGTCTTCGTGCAGATGAACCACGGGATGGGCCCGCACTTCGATGGCGACCATCTCTTCGACGAACTCCTCCTACGCATCG
>DMQJ01000412.1 GCA_003455715.1 Acidimicrobiaceae bacterium
GGATCGCGCCCCGCTGTGCCGACGGGCTTGCTGCGCCCCGAGCACCGGCTTGGCTGGCGACACCCTTGGTCGCTGCGGATCCTGCGGCCGACGCACCGAGACTCTTCACCATCAGCGCCGTGTGGGCAGCCGTCGTCGCCCCGCGCGTCCAGCCTCCAGCGATACCTGCGCCGACGATCGCACTCTCGACGGTCGGCATCAGCTTGTAGAGCACCAGCGGCGACACCGCAGCGATCAAGAAGCACACGAACCCGGACATGAGCGTTCCGACCGCCGCCGCGCCGTCGTTGATGACCGAGGCACTGTCCGGGTCACCGGATGGATGTGCGATCAGGTTCACCGCGACGACGAGGCTGACGACGATCGCCAGCTTCGACACGATCAACGCGACGGTGAGGTGGATCAACTTGCGGGCGGTGCCACGGAACAACGGCAGCACGTTCGCCGACCACACCAGCGGTGCCAGCGCTGCGGCGAGGTAGATCAGCGACGACCGCATCATCAACGACACGACCAGGCCGATCAGCCCGACGAACCCCACGAGTAGACAGAGCGGTCCTACGAACGTCGTGGCGAGCGGGCCGGTCGTGGTTGCGACCACGACGATCCCCTCGATCATGCTGACGAGGTCGGCTCGGCCCGACTGCCAGACCATGGCCGAGGCTTCGTCGACGAGACCCAACAGCAGGTCGATCACGGTCACCGTCAAGGCTGACGCAACGATCGACCAGATGCCCTGGCGGATGGCGTCGAGGATCTGCTCGGGACGGCCGGCGAGCGCCGCCTGGATGCCCGAGGCGAGCATCATCGCCACCGTGACAGCGAGAGCGAGCACGCCCAGCTGGACGGCAAGGTCGTTGGCGAACCAGCCGGCCGTGACACGCGGCGTTGTCCCCGAGTCGAGCACGGACCACACCCACTCGACCAGCAGCGCCAAGCCGTTGGCGAGCCACGTGTAGATGCCGGTCACGACCTTGTCCCATGCCCAGCCGACCGCCTCTCCGATGGCGTTGAGACCGAACCCGAACAGGTCGCCGAGACCACCGATGACCCAATCGAACATGTCACGCACCTCCCACGGGTGGCCACGCAGTGACCTCGCGCAACTCAGCGAGCGAGGCGACCGGGGCGTTGGTCGCGAGCGCCGGCGTCGGACCCGGGCGGGCCGTCCATCCGTCGACTTTCCAGTCGCCGTCCTCCCACACCAACTCGACGGTCACCGTTCGCCACAGCTGCCTCGGCGCTCCGAGGCGGTCCCCTCCGGCGACGAGGAGCGCCCACACCTGAACAGTCGCCGAGTTCGCCGTTGCCGAGTCGACGACGGCGGTGAGCGGGAGCTCCTGGAGCAGCAGCTGTGAAGGCGTCAGACCCTCGCCGGCCAGGTCGTCGATGAAGGCGTCGAGCTGCGCTGCCGACAGGTCCGCGAGGGTCGGCCCGTAGCGGCGCGAGGCCAGGACCCTGATCATGTCGGAGCGGGTGATGAAGCCTGCGCGGGCGAGCTCTCCGGTCAACGACACCGCTGAGACCGCTGCTGCGCGAGCACCGGTGGCGTTGCGACTCCAGCCGACCGGGACACCGAGCTCCTCAGTGCGCGGACCGGTCGCCGGCCGCTCGTCGGCCGACCCCGGCGCCGTGCTGAGACTCGGGGAAGGCGCTACTTCCCGGTCCGCAGCGGCGCATGTGCGAAGTCCGAGTGTCGCTGCTGCGACGAGCACGGCTCCCCCCACAACGATCGCGCGCCGCATGTCAGGTCGCGTTGTAGACGGTCACGGCGATCGTGTGCGCCAGCCCAGCGAGCATCGCCGCGCCCACTCCGCCCAATACCCACTTCCGACCGGCCGAACTCGCGCTGTACGACGAGCCGAAGTGGCCCACGCCCGTTGCGATCCCACCGATCAACAGCCCCGCGACCGCGGCGGCGATGCTCGCGTACTTCAACCACCCGAGCATCTGGGTGATCAGGGTCCCGCCCGGCAGGGAGCTGTCAGGCGCCGGGTCCGGAACCTGTGCCCACGCGGGCGACACGCCCATCAGTACTCCGCTGGCGACGAGCAGCAGCCCGACCGACAGACGTGCTCGATGCCTCACCGGCATTGCACACCTCCTTGGTGTTTGCGACACGCCGCTGCTCGGCGTGTCGATCACCGGTGAACCCACCCACGTCGCCGGCAGATCGCGACACCCGGAGCACGCCGGGCCGACCGGGCCGGTGACTGTCACGAAGGAGCCGTCTCGAGGGTGCGACAGAAGAGATGAAGCTCCTCGCGCTCCCGACTGTCGGACTCGTGCTCGCGCTTGTCGCCTTCCCCATCGTCATTGCGACGGGCGACAACCCCGGCATCGGATGCGCGGCCGGTGGTGACGTCGCACCGATCCTCGCAACGATCCGGAACCTCGAGTCCGGTGGTGACTACACAGCGCGCGCCGCAGGGTCAAGCGCATCCGGTGCCTACCAGTTCATCGACTCCACCTGGGCTGGCTACGGCGGCTATGCACAGGCATGGCAGGCCCCACCGGCTGTGCAGGACGCGAAGGCGGCCGAGAATGTCCGCCGCGTCCTCGACGACAACGACAGCGACGTCAGCGCTGTGCCAGTCGTCTGGTACATCGGCCACCTCCCCGGCCCGACATCGCCAACGTGGGGCCAGGTGCCCGTGCCAACGGCAGGCAACGTCCTCACGCCTCGCGAGTACCAACAGCGATGGCTCGCCGAGTACGACCGGCAACTCACAGGCGGCGACGGCACCGCCTCAGGAGGGTCATGCGCTCCCGGCGAAGCGATCATCCCGTTCGCCGACGGCTACGCGATCCCCGCCCCGGCTGACCTGTTCGCGACAGCACCCGTCGACGAACCTCATCACACCTATCCGGCCTGGGACTGGATGCTCCCGACCGGAACCCCGATCTACGCCATCCGAGGAGGGCGGGTCGTGACGGTCCAGTACTGGCCGTATAACTGGTGGGACCACGGCTGCGGCCAGAACTCGGCCGGCTGCCAGACGTGCGGCATCGGCGTCACGATCGAAGACGACGAGGGAACGCGCTGGGCCTACTGCCACGGCAACGCCGCCCACGTCGCAGCCGGCACCACCGTCGCCGCCGGCACCCAGATCCTTACGTCTGGCAACACCGGCCGCTCCAGCGGCCCCCACCTCCACCTCCAGATCCGCACCGCCGACGGCCTCCTTCGCTGCCCTCAGGCCCTCCTCGGGTCGTTGCGCAGCAACGGCGTAGGAGTGCCTGCGACGGTCCTCGCCGCTACCGGTTGTTGGTACTGAGGCCCGGCGTCGGGGCCGGGCAGCCGGGCGCAGACTCCCTGCAGTGGTCTGCGCGATATCGGGCACCCTGCCGCTCGCGTATGTGCCGAACCCGGACGGGGCGTCGCGGTTCGAAAGCGGTGCGTTATGGGCGGTCAGCCGTCGGCCGACGGAGGCGTCCACACCCACATGTCGTTGAGGAGTCGCCCCTCGTCACCTGTCCAGTCCTGTCCTCCGTACACGACGAGGCGGCGGCCGCTGTTCGTGAGCGATTGGCCTTCACCGGTTTGGTTCGGGCGTTCGGGAATCTCGATCCACTGGTCGGTGGTTGTGTCCCTCACCCACCCGGACGCGTACTCGTACGTCGCGCCCTGCGCACGCAGGACGCCGGCCATGTCGTTGCGCCAGGAGTCCGATTCGGGTGGTTCGGGCAACCCGCTCCACGAACCAAGGTTCGGGTCGTAGAGTCCGCCCTGGACGGATGGGCCGAAGTGCGGGTTGAGATAGAACCCGTCGTCACCTGGCCAGATCTGATACCCGGCACCGGGGGCCGTGGCCAGCGTTGTCCACGAGCCGGCGTTCCGGTCGAGCATCGCGCCGAGCTTCGAATCGTCGTCGCCATTGATCGGGCTCCCGAACACGAACAGTCGCTCTCCGTCGCCGAGGACGAATCGGTCGTACACCGCCGGCAACGGATCGTCGGGGAGCGTTTCCCATCGATCGCCGACGAGGAAGTAGTCGGGCGACTCGCCCTGTTCGTCGCTGCCGCCGAACGCGACGACGGTGCCGTCGGTCAGCGTCGTGAGACTCGGCGTGGGCAGCTGGTCTGGTGCGGACAGCATGTCCCATTCGTCATCGGCGCCGCGGTAGCGCAGGATCACTACGCTCTCAGCGCAGTTCGTCTCGCCGACGCAGCCAGCAGTGACGTAGAGATCTGACCCGCTGGTCGTCCACCCGCCGCTCACGAAAGCGATCGGAGCTTCGGCGATCGGAACCCATTCGCCTGTTTGCGGATCGAAAGCGGCACCGTCGGCGAACCGGGTCACGGAGGCCGGGTCGACAGCGCAGTCGGCTCCAGGCGGGCACAGATAGTCCCATCCGCCGGTCACGACGATGGTGTCGTCGAGATCGGCAACGACAGCGGACGACCGAGCCTCGATCGGCGGTTCGGGTGCCCGAACCCAACCTCCGCTCGGTGCGAGTGGAGCCCCGTCGGTCTCGGCGTCGGTTGCGTCCTTTACGGTGATCGAGTGCTGGACATGGGCGAGTTCTCTGAACTCGCCCTCGGCGCACTGGCCGACGCGCTCGGACAGCTCGTCCGTTGCGGACATCTGTTGCACGTTCTCCGCGTACGGGTACCCGCCGCCCGCTGACACGATCGATCCCACCGGAATCGCCTCGCCGCTCGATGTCACAACGGCCTGCGCCGCGTCATCCCACGTCGTTCCGAACGGCCACAACACGGCGAACCGACTCCCGGGTTCTGCATCGCCGACGAACAGACAATCGCCGTCACGCACCAGGACGCCCTCGATCAGCGCGTCCTCGCCTCCCTCGGACGATGGACCGGGCGCGAACATCACCGGCCCATCGACTCCTCCCGAAAGATCCGACGGCGCTGTCGACGACAGCGTCGATTCGGACCCTGATGTCGATGAGGACGCCGAAGCAGACGAGTCTGGTCGGACGTCGGCAGCATCGTTCGCCTCGCTGCCACACCCGGCGCCAACCGCCAAGACGCCAACTGCCATCACGACGGCTCGAACTCGCATGACGATTGGACGTTCTCCAGCGCTCATCAGTTCCCTATGGGACCAGAAGCTCGAACCGGTCCTCGACCACGCATATTGACACCCGTCACCGGCGGAACGGCCCGCGCGAGATCCGGCAGGATGCGCACACCGGCTTGTTCGATAACGTTCGGCGCAAGTGTGACCCGGATGGTGACGTCACGGTCTGTGGAATCCCGCCGAGGTACGGTTTCGTAACCCGCTCTCCGTCGACGCCGTGCTCGCGGGCTCTCGGCACACACGTGTTTGGAGTGAACGGCTATGCGAATCGACCACCAGGACGAAGCCGACCCGTTCGGCGCGAGCCGGGGCACCTTCCTCGCTCGGTTCGGTGAGCGTGCAGGCGCGGAGATCGGCCGTAGCGTGCTGCTACGTGAGGCCATCGAGTTGGCCCACGGCCGGCGGCACCTCACGATTGTTCATGGTGATCCGGTTGACGTTGTTGCGTCTCGGCGGCTGTCTGAGTTCTACGAGGAGCTACGTCGGCTCGCTGCCGGGTGCGAGTGGGTCCGAGTCCGGGGGAATGTCGAGTACGTCACCGTGACCGTCGGAGGAGCGGGCGCAGACGAGCAGATCGCGCTGTTCGAGGCTGCCGCCGCGTTTGCGAACCGGGGGGACTGGACGATCGTCGCCTCGGCCGTGCCACCGCTCAGCTGACCGTGCTTGAGGTTCGCTGCGATCGCAGTTCGTTGTACAGCGCGGTGGTTGCCGGCGATGGCTCGGCCTCGAGGTCGGCGAGGTACACACACAGTTCCTCGTACGCGCCGACGAGGCCTCGTGTGTTGCCAGCATGCGACTCGAGTCGCATACGGAGCCGGTAGAGGTGCTCGTCTCCCGGGAGTCCGCGCAACCCTCGACTGATCGCGTGCCGGGCGAGATCGTGCTGACCGGCTTCCAGCGCGAGCGCCACGAGGCGGTCGACGGTTTGTTCGATGACACGAGCCGCCTCGGCGACATCCTGATCACGGTGTGCCCAGTCGTAGCCGACGGCGTCGAACGGAGGACCGTCGACCATCGAGAGTGCATCGCGTAGCGCCGACATCGCCTCGGTAGACGACATGTCATCCGCCGCGGCGATGGCTCTGCGGAGCAGGTCGAGGTCGGTCGTGACACGCGGGTGCAGCCGCAGCGTGCCGTGAGCACGATCGGCCGCTGGCATGACTGGGGTGCCGTCGTCGAAGTCGCCGAGCGCCCGCCGGACTGCAGCGACGAAGTTCCACACCGTCTTCGGCTCGACTGGCTTGCCGCCCCACAGCGCGTCTTGCGCAGCCGACGCGGCGAGCGTCCCACCTCGGCAGGCGAGGAGCACGGCGAGGATGAGCTCGCGCCGGCCGATGTCGGGTCGGTCCGGGATCGAAGGCACGCCGAGCACCCGCACGACGAGTTCCGGCCCGGTCGCCTCCGTCGCGAACAACTGGCCGTCTGAGTCGGTGGCGGGTTCGCCAGGTGCGTTCGACGGGGCGTCGCTGGTCATCTGCCCGGCGCTGAAGTCGACAGCGAGCACGTGGGTGGTGTCCACACCGTGCTCGTGTCCGTTGACCCGATGGCTGTTGACAACGAAGGGTTCGACGCTGGACCGCGCTTCATTGCCGACGCCTTCGTCTCGCGCATGCGGTCCAAGCGCCAAGGGGTCGACGGTGTCCGGCTCGACCTCCGGGAGATCGACGACGGCGACAGTTGCGGCGGCGATGGCATCGGCTGTCGATGCATCGAGCCGGACTGGTGTGAAGTCGATCCCGACGGGTTCGAGCCGAGCGGACACGCCATCGCCTGAGATCTCGATTCGTGCTCCACCCTCCGCGATCGCGGCGCGGTCCGATGCCATCACGAGCGCTGCACCTCGCCGCCGCGAGAACGTGGCTCCTGTGGCCTCTTGGCAGCCGCTGGCGACGATGACGGTGGCCTCGATGGGCGCTCCGCCTCCAACGCGTGCCCGGAAGGAGTCGGCTCGTGAGTCGTGCCGGATTGCTGCGTCGACGGAGTCGACGGCGTTCTCTGCTGCCTCGATCGCTTCCGTGAGTGTCTTCGCGGTCAGACGGTGGCGGGGAGCGACGAGGGGATCGACGTCGATGTCGACGATCGAGACGTACGCGTCGGCGAGATCGTTGCCGCAGGCGAGCTCGAGTGCGACGGAGCGGAGAAGGCCAGCAGTGCAGTCGGGAGGACCCGTGACGGAGAGGGTGCCGAAGGCCTCGAGGTCGATGAGGAGTTGGCGTCCTTCGCGTTGGCCGATGGTGACCAGTGCGGGGATGCCTGCGGGGAGTTCATCGGGTGGCACGGGACTCTCCGGGTCGTAGTCCAGTCGCCACGCCCACCCGCCGTCGGCGGCGCGCCATGCGCCAACCGTTGGCGAATGCTGCGGTGCGTCCCAGAGGATCTCGATGCCGGCCTCTTCGGAGAGTTCGACGGCCAGAGGAGCGCCGGTGACCTTGCGCGGGTCGAGGTCTCGTATCAACGTGGCCATCTGCTGGCCGGCCCATCGGACCAGTGGGACATCGGCCGCTGCGACGACAGCGATCTCGGCATCGCTCGGGATCACGGCAGCTGCCGCTGATCCTCGAGTCGCTCGTCGACGCCTGAGCCACCGCAACCGAAGTGCGAGGCCGGTGCTCAGCGCGGTGGCTCCTGCGAGCCCGACGAGGATTGGGGCCGGACTTCCTCCGTTGCCGCTTGTCGCCGCTTCCGTGTCGGTGGGCGTGGTCGGCACCGTCACGGCTGGAGCCGGCGCTGGAGTTGGCGGCGGTGGCTGCGGGGTCGTTGTGCTCGGAGCTGGGGGTGTGGCTGTGGTCGGCGGTGGGGTGGTGGTCGTAGGGGTGGTGGCGAGAGAGTCGTCGGTCTCACCGACCTCCGTCGTCTGGTCCGGCTCGGATGGAGCATCGACCGGCTCCGCCACTTTCGGCTCTTGCGGCGCCGGGATGACGAGGTTCCAGCCCACGACGATGAGGTTGGGGTCGGTGAGTCGTCTGCCATCGGGTTGGATGCGGTCGCAGTTGGCGTCGAAGAGCTCGGGGTAGCGAGTTGGGTCGCCGAGGTAGTGGCCGGCGATCGAGGACAGCGTGTCGCCTCGTTGTACGACGTGGACGACGTCTGCTGCGGCTGTCGTCTCGGTCGGCGACTGGGGTGTCGGCACTTGCGGCGCACTTGGGAGGCGCAGCTGCCAGCCGGGGACGATCAGCTCGGGATTGGTCCACGATTGACCGTCTGGCTGGGGAAGTCCGCGATTGATTTCGTACAGCTCGCGCCACCGCAACCCATCGCCCAGGTGCGCTTCGGCGAGGCTCCACGGGCTGTCGCCGCGTTCCACCTCGATCACGGTTGCCGTGTCCTGCGGGACGCTCGGTGGGGCGGACTCGTCTGCTGTGCTTGGAGCGACGGTGGTCCCATCAGGGGTGATGGTGATCGCGATGACGTGACCCGGTTGGGGCGACTCGTGCCCGAACGAGGGTGCGGTGGTGCCAGACGCAGTGGCTGCGGTGGTTCGAGGGACTGAGGCGTAGGAAGGCCCTGTGCTCTGGAGCAGGCTCAACATGAGGAGGACCCCGGCGACCAGGGTTCGGGCGGATCGTTGGAACGGTCCGGCGAAGGCGATGCGGGGTGCTTGGAATCCGCGGATGCCCGCGACGAACTCGACGACCACAGCAGTAGCGAAGGTCGCCCATGCGACCCACGCCGCCAACGTGAGCACGACAAACACCGTCGTGTCCGACACGGCCGTGTCGCGGAGCCGATCCCACCAATCGCCGCTCGGTGAACCGGGCAGGCGGCCCCACGACGAGAGGAGAACGGGCAGTCCGACGAGCAGCGCTGCGAGTGCAGCGAGGCTCGCGACTCCGCGGATGAGCGCTCGCAGGCGATTCATGGCAACTCGACCTTCACGATGTTCACGGTCGAGGTGGCCGTGAAGCTGGCGGTCTCCGCGCCGGCGAGGCGGAGGAGCTGGAGGCTGGTCGCGCTGGTGACCGTGACCGTGATCGTCTCGTCGGTGATCGCGACGGTGCCGGTTGCGTCATGTGCAGCGAGGTAGTCGAGTGCGGCCCGTTCGGCTGCGACGGGGTCGAGAACTGTGAGCCCCTGCACCGCTGAGGCGGAGTCGAGTTCCTGCGCTCCAGCCCGGGCGGCGGAGCTGGCCAAGGCGAACGCGTCGCTTCGGGCACGGAGCATGGTGCCGCCGTCGATGACGAGGCCGATGACCAGCACGCACGCGACGGTTGCGCTGATGGCCCAGACGGTGACCGAGCCTCGATCGTCGCGGACCTCGATGCGTCGATGTTGGCCAGTGGCGATCATGGCGACCGCTCCCGGAACGCGTCGCGGACCTCACTCGCCGATCCCGAGATGGTGAGGCTGCCGGGGAGAGGGAGCACGGACGCTTCTTGCAGGTCGGCCGAGCAGGTGACCGTCACTTCGATCACGTCATCGGCCACCGACGCGCTCATCGACATCGACCGGCACGACGCCGAGCCGACGTCGAGCGTCTCGGCGACGGCGCGTTCCACGTCAGCGAGCCGGCTCTGTGGGTCCCGAGCGATCGACAGGTCTCGTGCGGCCATCCGTGCCGCAGCGTCGACGTCGGCGCGGGCGTTGCTGACCCGCCCGACGGCGATCACGCCAAGGAGTAGCAGCCCGAAGAGGGGAGCGAGGATGACAAGCTCGACCGACACCGAGCCGCGATTGGATCGTCGGGCGCTCATGGCTCGATCCGTTCTGTCGGTGCGTCAACGGTGACGGACACGGTGAACGACACACCGGGCAGGATCGACACGACCCGGCCCGAGACGGTCACGGACGACACTGCCGCGGTGCGGGTTGCGTCGACGTTGCGGTTCTCGAGTCCCCCGCCGGACTGGTCGAGGAACTCGGACGCGACGTCGATGCCCTCCGACGGTGATCCGTTGATGGTGCGGACGTGGTCGAGCCCGTGGCGTGCGGCGGTCTGCGCGACCGCGCGGGTGTGGTACCAGACGCCCACCTGCACGACCATCAGCAAGAGCAGCACCATCGCGGCGGACGCGATGACGAACTCGACCGTCGACGAGCCGCGGTCACGTGGTGACCCTTGTTCGACGGGGTCGTCGGGGCGCGCGTGTTCGTCACGCGGCGGATCGAGTCCGCGGCCGTTGCGATGCTGTCGCACCGCTGGCCCTGTCAGAGCTCGAGACCGGCGATCTTGATGTCGACAGCTGCTGCGATTGCTGCCATCGCTGCGATGGCGATGGCCGCGGCGGCCGCGACAATGATCACCTTCTCGACGATCTCGCCGCGCTCCGCCTCCTCGGCGGCGCGTGCTCGTGCTTCGATGAGTTGTGCCTGGAACCAGACGATGATCGCTGTCATTGCTGTTGCCTTTCTCCGGTACCGGGGTTTGTGAGCCGGCCTTTCTGTCATTGGAAGAGGACGTAGATCGCGGGGAAGCCGAGGAAGATCATGAAACCGAGGAGCAGCAGGGTCGCCGGGATGCCCATGCGCTCGGTGATCGACGCCGCGTCTCGCTCGGCATTCGCGGTGAGGCGTTCGCGAATTGACTTCGCTTTGGATGAGACCGTGTCGCGCACGGCGGCCCCTTCGTCGCCGGCGAGAGACAGGGCGGCAGCGAGTTCGGTGAGGTCGGTCAGGTCGCATTCGTCGGCGAGACGCGCGAGTGCTTCCCACGGCGTCTCGCCACGGACGTAGCCCGTTCGAAGGGTTGCCTGCAGTTCTGCAAAGGGCCAGCCGTCGCCGGCTGCGGCAGCGGTCTGGATCGATGCGTCGATACCGCGCCCGCTCGCCAGGCACATGCCGGTGACGTCGCAGAACGAGCCGAGCGCGTGGGAGAACATGCGTCGCCGTTCGGCCGCCTGGGTCCGGACGGTGCGGACCGATGAGAGACCGCCGATGGCCGCGCCGGCAATGGCGAGCCAGAAGGGGATGCCGATCGGGAGGTGGACGCCGACCAGGTAGCCGCCAGCTGCGACGACCGGTGCCCAGAGGAACCCACACAGCGTGTAGACGACGATGAGTGCGGCCTGTTCGTCCGGGGCTCGGCGGAGCACCCGCAGGTCGGTGCGCATCGAGGCGATGATGCGCTCGACCGGGCCGAGCCGACGTGCCCACATCCCGACGCGGACGTCGACGTTGTCGCGTTCTGGGGCGATCTCGATCACTGGTTGCCCGAGGCGGGTGAGGGTCTGGGCGAGAGGTGGTCGAGCTGGCGACCAGCCGCTCCAGATCAGCCACAGACCACTCCCGGTCGCCGCACCTGCAAGGACGACGGCCGTGAGCGTGCTCACGCGGCACCCCCGGGCGCGCTAGTGAGGAAGCGAGGTACCGGGTTGGAGCGGCCCATTCGATGCATCCACCACAGACCGGCCGCCCAGTAGAAGCCGACGGCGGCAAGCACGACTTGTCCCACTGCGCTGTCGTACGGCTCGAGGTAGCGGCGGGAGAACACCGCAAGCAGCCCGACGAAGCCGCCGATGATTAGCGCGGTGTACTTGAGCGCTGCGCGAGGGCGTTGGCGGGCGACGGCGATGCGCCGATGCGACTCGGCCTCTGCGTAGGCGGCGGCCGCGAGATCGGCCAGGACCTCCCGTACGCGCCTGCCGCCAGTCGTCGAGGTCAGCCGGAGCGCCGTGACGACGAGATCGCCGAGCGGATGGTCGAGATCCGTGGCGAGGTCGTCGAGCACGTCGCCAAGCGGCTCGCTGGAGAGCCGTTGCGCCATCCGTTGGATCTCGGGGCGGATCGCCACGGGCGCCGCTGCGGCGGTGGCGACCAGGACTCCCTCGACCCCTCGTGCGGTGCCCATCGAGTCGCGCAGCATCTCGGTCCACAACGCAATGGCCTCGGTGCGAGCCTCGTGACGTTCGCGGTCTGCTCGACGGGGCATCGCAGCGATCGACCATCCAGCAACGGCGGCACCGATCGCAGCGACGGGCCAGCGCGTGAGCACGAGCACCAGCAACCCTGCGCCGACAGCAGCGATCACACGATCGCGATCGAGCAGAGTGCTTGCGCGGGCGTGGGGCTGGTGTTCGGTCCTCGTCACGGGCACCGGCCGCCACGAACTCGCCGCCAGCCAGAGTCCTCCGACAACGAGCGCGCCGCACAACGCTGCCAGCGCGGTCACCATGCACCTCCCTCATGGAGCGACGGGTCGTAGCCGTGGGCCACGAGCTCGTCGAGCAATCTGACGGGGATCGGTGAGGTCGGGTTCGGTGTCGCCACGCCGTCGGGGCCGGCGCCGAACCAGACATCCGTCACCACCTGTCCAGTGTCCGGGTCGTACTGGTCGACATGTCGGATCTCCGAGACCACCCGTCGGCCGTCGCGGGTCTTCGACAGGAAGACGACTGCGTCGAGAGCGAGCGACGCGAGTTGCATCACATCGCCGGTCGCCCAGTCGCGTCCTCCTGCCCGGGCGTAGACCGACATGCGAGGGAAGACCGACCACGAGGAGTCCGCGTGGATCGTGCACATCGAACCGGCGATGCCCTGGCTCATCGCCTCCAACATGTCGATGACCTCGGGGCCGCGAACCTCCCCGACCACGATGCGATCGGGGGTGAACCGCTTGATGGTTCGTGAGAGGTCGGCGAGCGTGATGCCGCCGACCCCCTCGCTGTTCGGCGGCCGTTCGAGGAACACGAGAACTTGGTCGTGACGCTCGGGCATCCGGTCGAGGTGCAGCTCAGGCTCCTGCTCCAGTACGACCACACGCTCGGATCGCTCGCAATCGTGCAGCAGCGCCCGGAGCAGTGTTGTCTTCCCGACGCCCTGACCTCCGCAGATCAGCAGGTTCCATCGGGCGCTGACGAAGGCCTTGAGCAGTGAGGCGACCCCTCTGTCGTACATCCCCCTGCGCACCAGGTTGTCCTGGTCGGCGTCGACCAGGAGATGACGGCGGATCGTCAGGTAGGGCCGAGGCGTCACCCATGCCGCCGCGGCGAGACGCGAGCCGTCGGGGAGCTGGAGATCGAGACGCGGATGCGCCGGCGTGAACTCGCGTTCCATGTGACCACCGCGCCGCGCCAGCGCCTGAATCATCGCGATCAGCTCAGCGTCGAATGCGGCGATCGGTTCAGCACGTTCGACGACACCATCGATCGTGACGAGCCGCACGTCATCGCAACCATTGACATGGAGGTCGGTGACATCGCGACGTTCCAGCAGCCGATCGATCGCCGGCGCAGTGGAGAACGCGGCGGCGAGGACCGATTCGGTGATCTCGTCCTCTTCGACCTCGGAGATCTGTGGCTCGCCCAGCCGCAGCGCAGTTCGGGCACGGACATCGAGCTCGCGCCGAACGATCGCCCGTGCCATCTGCCGCTGATCGGCCTCGTCGGGTGGCCGCCGGCCCTCGTCAGAGCATCGGCGTAGGTAGTCGCCGATCTCATCCGCGACGAGTCTCCTCAGCGTTACCTCGACTCGTTCCACACCCAGGTCAGGCACGAGCTCCCACCTCCTCGGGCGCCCATGCGGCAAGAGCGTCGACGAACGAGCGGATCGATCGACCGTGCGCCGAGCGACGCCACCACCGCGAAGCGCCCCCCGTGACCAATGCGTGTGCTCCCCGCGGATCCCACGCGATCGAGCCCACGACAGGAACATCGAGTTCGCCGGCGATCTCCTGCGGGCTGTACCCACGGTCGCCGATCAATACGACGACGACCGGCATGCCGAACGAGTCACGCAATGCCGCAACGACACCGCGACTGTGGGCGACGCCCCCGAGCGTCGGAGCGAGCGCCACCGCGACCACATCGCATCCGGCAAGGCGCCCTGCGGTCGGTTGAGTGCGGCTCCACCGTCCGCCATCGAGCACGACGGAGCTGTCCTCGCCCCGCATGGCAGCGGCGAGCCGATTGCCGATCGCCATCAACGTGGACGCAGCCTGCTCACCCCCAGTCGGAGCCAGCACGACCCGCAAGCCGGGATGGGCCTCCACCGCGTGGTCCGCGAGCACGCCGGACGGATCTGCTGTGTGGCGCAGCGCCCCGGCGACCCGGATGAGCCCGGGCTCACCGACCGGCCCCAACCAGCACTCCACGTCACCACCGGACGGATCGAGCTCGACGGCGATCGCGTCCATGATCGCTCCGGCGCCGAGCGCCAGCGTTGTCACACCAGGTGACCCCTTCGCACTGACCAGCCCCAGACGCATCGTCACTCCCCGAGGACCACGATCGTGACCCGACGGTCGGCGGCAGCGGCCGAGACACGTGCGGCATCAGCTCGCGCGACGACGACCTCGACGGGGCGGTCACCATTCGACGACACCTCTCCGCCGATTCCGGCGATCCAGCCCGGCACCTCGGCGACCGTGCCGTTCGTGCCGGCCACCGGCCGAACGACCACCGACACCTGCGCCCCACGAGTCATCCCCGTCGTCGGCGAGTCGCCCGGCCCCACCAGAACACCGACGACTGCCTCGTCGGCAGCGACCAGCCGGTCACCATCGGGTAGCAGGTGGCCGTCGACGAGCAGCGCGCCTGCGACGATGTCGGTAGAGGCAACTCGACCGACCAGATCCTCGAGCCGTGATGCCGGAATCGACGACACGTCCGTGTCCTCCGCGATCGTGACGACCTTGAGATCGCTCCGCTCGATCACATCGAACCGAGCGACGTCCGACGCAACAGCCAACACCTCGACTCGGTCGTCGGCCGAGAGGTAGAGCGAGGCGAACAGCCAGCCACCGACCACCGCAGCGAGCACCCCTCCGCCGATACGACCCCACCGCCGACGCACCGGATCCTTCTTCTGCGCGACGATGGTCGCCTGTCGAGCCGCACGGTTCGCCGAGTCCGGCGACGCCGATCCGTTGCGTCGAGTCATCGTCGTACTCATGGCGTTGCCCCACCTTCGATCACGGTCTGAACCTCAGCTACTGGTCGCGGCACGTCGGTCGAGCGCGTGACCGCGGCCAGCGACCCAGACGCGCCAGCCGTCGCGGTCCACGAGATCGACCACGACACCGACGCCTGCCCCGGCCACGCCGATGGACGACCGTTGGCTCCGGTACGGGTCGTGTAGGTCCACGTGCACGCGCCGGGTGAACTCGCCTGTGCCTCGGGCGTGCCTGCGTCTGGCGCGAAGCGCGTCCCGGGACCCGAGCACTGGACCGTCTGCGCTCCTGGCTCGCCAGGCCGGAATGTCAGTTGTGGCGTGGCGGTGACGGTCACGCAGAGCCCGCCTGCGCACTCGGTCTCGGTGACGACACCGGTCCAGTTGACGACGGCGACGAACGCTGGCACCCCGATGATCGACGCCGTCCCCGCTGGCGGTGACGACTCGACGACGGGTTGCGGCAGCTCACCGACAAGTCGGCCCCGCGCGATGGTCGCCAGCGTTCCTGGCGTTGCCGCAATCACCCACCGAAAGTTGAAGGTGGTGCGGCCATCGGCACACTCCCAGGATTGCCACACGACGTCTACGCCTTCGGGCGGACGCTCGAGCCCGAAGTCGCCGTAAATCGTTGGGTCGTCAATGTCGTAGCCGAGATTGACCCAGTAGCACTCGGGAGGCGGACCGCCACCGGAGCTGCCAGGCGTGCCTGGGGTGCCGGGTGTCGCCACGTCCCACTCGACGCAGTAGCCACGAGGTGACCACTCGACGCACTGGGTCACGTCCTGAGCCATCACCGTCGTCGGCGCCAGCACCAACAGCGCGATTGCCGCCCCGAGGGCAACGACGCGCGTGCGCATCACGAGTCCCCGGGCCGCGGGCAGTTGTCCGGCGGCGCCTCGGTCAGATCGCGAAGTAGCCAGTCGTCATCGACCCGTACGACTACGACCTCGCCGCCACTCACCCCACCTTGCGACTCAAGCGCCGCACCGGCGCCGTCGACGATCTGGATCGAGGTGACGGTGCACACCTTCGCCACCGCCTCGGCCTCGCCGCGAAGTTCGACGAACTGAACGGTCGAGTCGTACATCACGCCTCGAGGTCCGGGTCGGTAGAAGCGGCCGGCGGCGGCCTCACTCGTCCAGAAGCCGAGCGCGCCGTTGGCGAAGGTGCTGTCCTGTGGGAACAGCCCGAGGTAGCGACGTACCAACTCGTTGCCCGGGTCCGATGCGACGTTGGGATCGGCGAGGATCTCTGCGACAACGGCGTCGTAGGAGTCGACGAGTTGCTCGACGATCGGCTTCAGACTCTCGTTGGTCACAGCCGAACTCGGTGGCGACGTCGATGGAGCCGCAGTCGTCGAAGGAGCACCAGATGTAGTCGGTGTCGTAGTCGGCGCGGCCGTCGACGACGGGGTAGCGGTGGGCCCAACCGTCGTCGTCGGCCCAACCGAATCGGTCGACGAACCACCGCCGGCGTCGTCCCCGCCCGAACACCCGCTCGTCAGCACACCGAGCGCCAGCACGACTGCTATGAGTCGATCTCTCACCATGGGACCATCACCCCCACCACGAAGCCGAGCGCGAGGCCCGGCACGAACGGAATGGTCGGCTGCACGGGCGCGAGGTGCCGACGAGTCCCACGGGCGATCACGGCGGCGACGCCGCCGATCACGCACGCCACGATGATCATGACCGCACCTGCACGCCACGAGATGGCAGCGGCCGCGGCGAAGGCAATGACCGTGACCTTCACGTCGCCGAACGCAATCGCGCCCGGCAACGCAAGCCACAACGAGGCAAGGAGGATCGCGACGACTGCAGCGCCGGCGAGTGCTCGAAGCGGCGGACCCCAATCGTCGTTCCACCATGCGGTGCCGACCATCGTGACTGCAGTCAGACCCGCCAGCACCTGCACTTGCGTCGCAGGCAGCCGGTGGGCTGCCGCATCAGTCGTCGCGAGCGTGGCAAGGCCGGCGCCAGCGATGACAGAGGTCAGGCTCGGTGAGTGGGGTCCTGCGCGCAGGGCGAGGATTGCGGTGATCGAGGCCGCGGCGGCCCAGGCCCAGGAGGCGCGGCGGT
>DMQJ01000256.1:0-121 GCA_003455715.1 Acidimicrobiaceae bacterium
GCTCAACATCGTCGAGATCAAGAGTCCCGAGCTCGATGCAGCGCTCATCGCCCAGGGTGTGGCCGACCAGCTGGTCAACCGCATCGCCTTCCGTCGAGCCATGAAGCGCGCCGTGCAGAAC
>DMQJ01000256.1:319-4218 GCA_003455715.1 Acidimicrobiaceae bacterium
GCCATGAAGCGCGCCGTGCAGAACGCCCAGAAGGCTGGCGCACTCGGCATCCGCGTGCAGTGCTCGGGTCGTCTCGGCGGCGCCGAGATGAGCCGCACCGAGTGGTACCGCGAGGGCCGGGTGCCGCTGCACACGCTGCGCGCCGACATCGACTACGGCATGCGCGAGGCTCGCACCTCCAGCGGTCGCGTTGGTGTGAAGGTCTGGATCTACAAGGGCGACATCGTTCCCTACAAGGCCCAGAGCGACGACAAGATCACACGCGAAGCCGCAATGGCGGTCGGCGAGGCTGCTGGCCTCGGTGGCCGCAAGGTGGTGTCGTCCGGTGCTCGTCGCAAGGACGAGGTGGAAGAGCTCGCCGCCGCTCCGCTCGTGAAGGAAGCCGATCCCGAGTTGGAGAAGCTGCTCGACGAGGAAGAGGAAATCGCCCGCCGTACCCACGGCGCGGCCCACGAAGCCCCGCACTTCCGTGGGGAGGACTGATTCACCATGTTGATGCCCCGCAAAGTCGCACACCGCAAGCACCACCGTGGCCGCACCTTCGGCAACTCCAAGGGTGGCAACAGCCTCGCCTTCGGCGAGTACGGCATCCAGGCCCTCGAGCCCGGCTGGCTCACCGCCCGCCAGATCGAAGCCGCCCGTATCGCCATGACCCGCGCCATCAAGCGTGGTGGCAAGGTGTGGATCAACATCTTCCCCGACAAGCCGGTCACCAAGAAGCCGGCCGAGACCCGCATGGGCTCCGGGAAGGGCAACCCCGAATTCTGGGTGGCCGTCGTCAAGCCCGGCCGCGTGCTGTTCGAGCTCTCGTTCCCGAACGAGGAGACCGCCAAGGCCGCCATGAACAAGGCCATCCAGAAGCTGCCCATCAAGGCGCGCATCATCACTCGTGAGGAGACGTTCTGATGGCCAAGAGCAACAACGAACTCAAGGAAATGGACCTCGCCGACCTGGTCGAGGAGCTGCGTGCCACCAAGCAGGAGGCGCTCAACCTGCGCTTCCGCAACGCCACCGGCCAGCTCGACAACAACGCCGAGATCCGCACGGTGCGTCGCCAGATTGCACGTATCAACACCCACATCCGTGCCCGCGAGATCGCACTCGCCGAGGCTGGCCAAGGAAAGGCTGCACGGTGATGACTGACACCGAACGCAACCGCCGCAAGGTCCGCGAGGGCCTCGTGGTGTCGAACAAGATGGACAAGACCGCCGTCGTCGCCGTTGTGGAGCGCGTGCGCCATCCGAAGTACGGCAAGTTCATGATGCGCACCAAGAAGCTGTACGCACACGACGAGGCCAACGACGTCAACATCGGCGACAAGGTCCGCGTCATGGAGACCCGTCCGCTCAGCAAGAACAAGCGCTGGCGAGTCGTCGAAGTCCTGGAAAGGGCGAAGTGACATGATCCAGCAGGAATCCCGTCTCCGCGTCGCCGACAACAGCGGCGCCAAGGAAGTGCTGTGCATCAAGGTGTTGGGTGGCACTCGCCGTCGTTACGCCTCGATCGGCGACATCTTCGTCGCCACCGTGAAGGACGCCATCCCCGGCGCCGCGGTGAAGAAGGGCGATGTCGTCAAGTGCGTCGTCGTGCGCACCAAGAAGGAAAAGCGCCGTCCCGACGGCAGCTACATCCGCTTCGACGAGAACGCGGCCGTCATCATCAAGGACGACCTCACTCCTCGCGGCACGCGCATCTTCGGGCCAGTCGGCCGCGAACTGCGCGACAAGAAGTTCATGCGCATCGTGTCGCTGGCTCCGGAGGTGCTGTGACCATGAAGCTCAAGAAGGGCGACACCGTCGTCGTCATCGCCGGCAAGGACAAGGGCCAGGAGGGTGAGATCGTGCAGGTCTTCCCCGCCGACAACAAGGTCATCGTCAACGGCGTCAACACTGCCAAGAAGCACCAGAAGCCGCGCAAGGCCAACCAGAACGGCGGCATCATCGACCGCGACATGCCGGTCGACGCCAGCAACGTGATGTTGGTGCACAAGGGCAAGCCCACCCGCGTGGGCTACCAGACCAACCCCGACGGCACCAAGGTGCGCGTCGCCAAGCGCACCGGTGAGGTGATCGGGTGAGTACTGCAACCACCACCACTCCTCGACTGAAGCAGCAGTATCAGAACGAGATCCGCGAGGCCCTGAAGGCCGAGCTCTCACTCGCCAACCCGATGCAGGTGCCGAAGATCGAGAAGATCGTCATCAACATGGGCGTCGGACGCGCCACCCAGCAGCCGTCGCTGCTCGAAGGCGCAGTCGCCGATCTCACCAAGATCAGCGGTCAGAAGCCGGTCATCACGAAGGCCCGCGACAGCATCGCCGGGTTCAAGCTGCGTGAAGGCCAGTCGATCGGCTGCAAGGTCACGCTGCGCGGCGACCGCATGTGGGAGTTCCTCGATCGTCTCATCGCCGTGGCCATCCCGCGTATCCGCGACTTCCGTGGTCTGCCGGCACACAGCTGGGACGGGCGTGGCAACTACACGTTCGGTCTCAACGACCAGACGGTCTTCCCCGAGATCGACTACGACAAGATCGATGCCAACCGCGGCATGGACATCACCATCGTCACCACCGCCCCCACCAACGAGCAGGGCAAGGCTCTCCTCGATGCGTTCGGTTTCCCGTTCAAGAAGGGCGCCGACGCGGAGGCCGTGGTCAAGAAGAAGAAGCGCCGCGGTCCGGTGCGGGGTGGCAAGGGTGCCCCGAAGCCGCAGGCGAAGAAGAAGAAGTAACGGAAGGGCACCGCAATGGCAAAGAAGTCGTTGATCAACAAGGCGAATGCGACGCCCAAGTACAAGGTGCGCGGGTATACCCGCTGCCGCCGCTGCGGCCGCGCCCGCTCGGTATTCCGCAAGTTCGGCCTGTGCCGTGTGTGCCTGCGCGAGATGGCACACGCCGGCGAAATCCCTGGCGTCACCAAGGCCAGTTGGTGAGGAGAGAAGATGCTCACTGATCCCATCGCCGACATGCTCACCCGTATCCGCAACGCCAACACGGCGATGCACGACGAGGTGCGCATGCCCGCTTCCAAGCAGAAGGTGGCGCTGGCCACGATCCTCGAAAAGGAGGGCTACATCTCCGGGTTCTCGGTGGCACCTGCCACCAGCGCCCCCGGCGACGTGCTCACCATCTCGATGAAGTACAGCGCCGACCGGAAGCGCACCATCAGCGGCCTGCGCCGCATCTCCACCCCCGGCTTGCGGATCTACCGCAAGAGCGCCGAAGTGCCTCGCGTGCTCGGTGGCCTGGGTGTGGCCGTCCTGTCCACCAGCCAGGGGCTGATGACCGACCGCGAAGCGCGCAAGCGCAAAGTGGGCGGCGAAGTCCTCTGCTACGTGTGGTGAGAGAGAAGGTTCGTCATGTCTCGCATCGGTAAGGCACCGATCACCGTGCCCGCCGGCGTCGATGTCGCCATCGACGGCCCGTCGGTCACCATCAAGGGTCCCAAGGGTTCGCTGTCGCGTTCGCTTCCGGGCGCCATCACCATCCGCACCGAAGAAGGGTCGCTGCTCGTCGAGCGTCCCAACGACGAGCGCCAGAACCGTGCCCTGCACGGTCTGTCGCGCACCCTCGTCAACAACATGGTCACGGGTGTCACCGCCGGCTTCGCCAAGGAGTTGGAGATCATCGGCGTGGGGTACCGCGCCGAGGCCCTCAGCCCTACCCAGCTCCGTTTGGCGCTCGGCTTCAGCCACCCGGTCCTGATGGACGCTCCCGAAGGCATCACCTTCGAAGTGCCCACCCAGACCCGCATCATCGTCCGTGGTATCGACAAGGAACTTGTCGGTCAGGTCGCCGCCAACATCCGCGCCGTCCGCAAGCCCGAGCCCTACAAGGGCAAGGGTGTGCGGTACCTCGGCGAGAAGGTGTTGCGCAAGGCCGGCAAGACCGGCAAGAAGTA
>DMQJ01000078.1 GCA_003455715.1 Acidimicrobiaceae bacterium
GTTTCGACGGGGGCACCGGGTCGCGGGCCACCACGTTCGGGTCGCTGCTGGTGGGCCTGCCCGCCGACGACGGTTCGCTGCGCTTCTGCGGCGCCGTCGGCACCGGCTTCACCCAGGCCCGGCTGGAGGAACTCACCGCCGCGCTGCGGGCGCTCACCCAACGCGACTGCCCGTTCGCCACACTGCCGCCGCGGTCATACCTGAAGGACAAGGTCACCTGGGTGCGGCCCGAGTTGCGCGCCGTGTTGGAGATCGCCGAGATCACCAACGACGGATTCATCCGCCACCCCAGCTTCATCACCCTCGTCTGATCCCTTGGAGGGCTGGCAGACTCTGCGGCGTGATCACCCGCGACGACGCGCTCCGCCTCGACTCCATCGACCCACTCGCGCCCTTCCGCGATCGGTTCCACATCCCGAACCCCGGTGTGATCTATCTCGACGGCAACTCGCTGGGCATGCCGCCCAAGCGCACCATCGAGCGCCTGCAGGAGGTGTACGAGCGCGACTGGGCCACCGGCCTCATCCGCAGCTGGGACCACTGGGTCGACTACCCGCAGCGAGTGGGCGACGTCCTCGCCCCGCTCATCGGCGCCGCGCCGGGTGAGGTGGTGGTGCACGACACCACGACGATGAACGTGTACCAGCTCGTGCACGCCGCCATCGCGTTGCGGCCCGAGCGACGCAGCATCGCCATCAGCCTCGACGACTTCCCGACGGATCGTTACGTGGTGGACGGCATTGCCAACGCCACCGGCCACACCGTGGTGCGCGGCTTCGACGACCTCGCCGACGTCGCCGTGTGCGTGCGCAGCGTCATCGACTACCGCACCGCCGAACTGGTCGACGTCGCCGCCGAGACCGCCCGCATCCAGGCCGCAGGCTCGGAAGTGATCTGGGATCTGTCGCACGCCGTCGGCGCGATCGAGATCGACCTGCCGGCGTGCGGGGCGCGCCTCGCCGTGGGCTGCAGCTACAAGTTCCTCAACGGGGGGCCGGGCGCCCCGGCCTGGACCTTCGTGGCCACAGAGCTGCAGCCGGTGATCGAGCAGCCCATCTGGGGTTGGTTCGCCACCGTCGACCAGTTCGCCATGGGCCCCACGTTCCAGCCGCGGCCCGACATCGCCCGCATGCTGCTGCTCTTCCGATCTATCCTGGCGCTCGCCGCCGCCGAGGTGGGCATCGCGCTGTCGGCCGAGGCCGGCATGCCCGCCATCCACGCCAAGGGCCGCGACCTCACAACCTTCGCCATCGACCTGTGCGACCAGCACGGGCTGGCCACGCCCACACCCCGCGACCCGGCTCGCCGAGGCAACCACGTGGCCATCTCGCTGCCCCGGGCCAAAGCCATCGTGCAGGAGTTGGCCGCCCGCGACATCCTGTTCGACTTCCGCGAGCCCGACATCATCCGCGCTGGCTGCTCGCCGCTCACCACCCGCTTCGTCGACGTGTTCGACGGCATCGCCGCGGTGGCCGAGTTGGCACGCTGAACCCGCCGCTGAACCCGCCCGCTGAACCCCGGCTACGAACTGCCCGGTAGTTCAGCCACCGCACAGCCCTCGGCCTTCGCAACGGTGAGCAACACCGGGTCGGCGGTGGCCACCGTGTGGCCGCCGAGCACTGCCGTGGCGATGCACACACAGTCGGCGAGCGACAGCGTTCGACCCGTTGGCAGGTAGTGCCGGGCACGTATGCGACCGGCCTCGACACCAACGGGATAGTCGACGGCGAGCACGTCGATGCCCAGCGCCGATACCGCCACCTCCACCTCGTCGGCTGCCACCCCCTGTACGCGCTCCATGCGATCGATCACTTCGGCGAGTTGCACCGCACTGAGTGCCGTGTCGCCGGCCCACAGGAACGAACTGACCGCCGATGCCGCAGCTTCGCCCTTCAGATAGGCGATGAACGCGTAGGCGTCGAGCAACACCGTCACTGGCCGGTCCGCCGCGCCTTGGCGCGCTCGGCCTTGATTTCATCGGCTCGGTCTCGCGCGCGCAGCACATCGGTGTCGGGGCCGCGACCAGCGAAGCGGCCACGGTAGTAGTCGACCGGGTCGTCGGGCACCGCACGAACCACGGCCAGGTCGCCCCGGTCGATCACAGCCACGCGCCCCACGCCCCACCGTCGCCTGATAGCGGCCGGGAGCGAGATGGACCCGTTGGCGGTGACCCGCACCACGGTGGTGTCGTGTGCGATGGAGAGCCCAGTCATCTGATCACTCATTGATTCATCATATGTCGTCTCCGCACGAGTGGCTTGGAGAACTCGCACTACAGTCCGCCGCCGGGGGTGGTGGCGATGAGCAACCAGGGGAACAACGCTGCGGTCGACTACGACGTCGTGGTGATCGGGGCCGGCTTCGGCGGCATGTACATGCTCTACAAGCTGCGCGAGCTGGGTTTCAGCGCGAGGGCCTTCGAGGTGGCCGACGACGTGGGCGGCACCTGGTACTGGAACCGTTACCCCGGCGCGCGGTGCGACGTGGAGAGCGTGGAGTACAGCTACAGCTTCGACCCCCAGTTGCAACAGGACTGGGTGTGGACCGAGCGCTACGCCGCCCAGCCAGAAATCCTGCGCTACGCGCAACACGTCGCCGACCGGTTCGACCTGCGCCGCGACATCAGCTTCACCACCCGGGTGGAGGAGGCTCAGTTCGACGACGCCACCGCCACGTGGACGGTGCGCACCGGCGGCACCGACGAGCGCACGGTGCGCAGCCGCTTCCTCGTGTCGGCCGTCGGGTGCCTCAGCAGCGCCAACTGGCCCAACATCCCGGGCCGCGAGTCGTTCGCCGGCGACACCTACCACACCGGCCAGTGGCCGCATCATGAGGTCGACTTCACCGGCAAGGTCGTGGGGGTCATCGGCACCGGGTCCAGCGGCATCCAGAGCATTCCCATCATCGCCCGCCAGGCCGAGCACCTCTACGTGTTCCAGCGCACGCCCAACTACACCGTCCCTGCGCACAACCGGCCGCTCACACCCGACGAACTGGCCGACGTGAAGGCCCGCTACGACGCGATCCGCGAGAAGAATCGCACGCTCTCGGGCGGGTTCGGCGCGCAGTACGAACGAGGCGAGATCGGTGCGATGGAGGTGCCCGACGACGTCCGCGACGCTGAGTACGAGAAGCGCTGGCAGATCGGCGGGTTCAACCTGCTCGGCGGCTACACCGACATCATCCTGTCGAAGGAGAGCAACGAGACAGCCGCCCAGTTCGTGCGCCGCAAGATCGGCGAGATCGTGCACGACCCGGCGGTGGCTGCAGCGCTCACGCCCGACCATGTGATCGGCTGCAAGCGGCTGTGCATCGACACCGGCTACTACGAGACGTTCAACCGTCCCAACGTGACGTTGGTCGACATCCACGACACGGGCATCGACGAGATCACGCCCTCGGGGGTGCGCGCCGGCGGCACCGACTACGCGCTCGACGCCTTGGTGTTCGCCACCGGCTTCGACGCGATGACCGGCTCATTGCTGAAGATGGACATCCGCGGCCCCGAGGTGAGCCTGCGCGAGGCGTGGGCTGCGGGGCCACGCACCTACCTCGGCCTCGGCGTGCACGGCATCCCCAACTTCTTCGTCATCACCGGCCCCGGCAGCCCGAGCGTGCTCACCAACATGATCATGTCGATCGAGCAGCACGTGGAGTGGATCGGCGACTGCCTGGTCGCCATGCGCGACGGGGGCCACGCGCGCATCGAAGCCACCGAACCGGCGCAAGACCAGTGGGTCGACTACGTCAACATGGTCGCCAGCATGACGCTGTTCCCCACCTGCAACTCGTGGTATCTCGGCGCCAACGTGCCCGGCAAGACCCGCGTGTTCATGCCCCTGCCCGGCCTACCGCCCTACCGCGAGCAGTGCGACGCAGTCGCCGCGAACGGCTACGAGGGTTTCGCGCTGGCCTGAGAACTCCCGCCGAGCCGGTGGCGAGTGGCGGCTACGTTGCGGCGATGGAACAGGTTGACGACAACGACATCAGCATCCGAGCTGCCCACTACTTCGCGGGCATCCTCGGGCTGTCGATCGTTCGACGCTGGTACCACGACGGCGCGTTCAACGAGGCGCGTCTCGCCGAGCTGGAGGCCGTGCTGGCGAACCGCCACGAGTTCCCACACTCGCTCGAGCTGCAGCCGTTGGAGCACGACCTGCTCGACGGGTACGCCCGCTGGGCCGAGACGTACGACGGCCACAACCCGCTCATCGCCGCCGAGGAGCCGATCGTCCACGAGTTGCTGGCTCCGCTGTTGGGCCCCGGAGTGCGAGCGCTCGACGCGGCCTGTGGCACCGGACGGCACGCCGCGTACTTCGCCGCGCAGGGCTGCGAGGTGATTGGCGCCGACCAGTCGGCCGAGATGCTGGCCGTGGCGCGAGAGAAGGTGCCCGCAGGCAGGTTTCACCACACCGATCTGCGTTCGCTGCCCATCGAGGCTGGCAGCATCGACGTCGCCATCTGCGCCCTGGCCCTGTGTCACTTCGACGACCCCGCCGACGCAGTAGCCGAGATTGCTCGCGTGCTGCGGCCGGGCGGCACGTTGGTGATCACCGATCCGCACCCGAGCGCTGCGATGCTCGGCGGGCAGGCCTTCTTCGGCGGCATCGTTCCCGGCGAGCCGATGCGCTGGGTGCGCAACCACTATCACGGCGCTGCCACGTGGTTGCGGGCGTTCCGCGGCGCCGGCCTGGAAGTGGTCGACTGCCGTGAGCCGCAGTTCGCCGACGTGCAGGCCACGAGCACGCCTGCGTACATGTTCTTCCCCGAGGCCTCCCTCGCCGCGAGCGACGGCCTGCCCGGGCTGTGGGTGTGGGAGTTGCGCCGGCCGGAGTGAGGAGCGGCTACACGGCGGGAAGGCCGTCGCCGTAGGCACCGCGGACGCGCAACACATCCAGCGCCAACGCGAGGTCGCGCCCCCGGTCGTAGCCGCGCTGCCGAATCAGTTCGACCGCGAGCGCGGCTTCCGCCCAGTCGGCGTCGGTGGCCACTTCACGCAACGACGCCAGGTCGTCGGCATCGTTCGGGCGTTGACGATCGTCGCGCGACAACAGCTTCAGCGCGATCAGGTACCCGACGGTGGCGACAGGCAGCACCACACCGGGTAGCACCTCCACCCGTGTTGCCGCCTGGACCAGTTCCGGCTCCACACCGCTCGATGCGAACAGAACATCGGTGACCAATGAGCCTGCATCGTGGTGCCGCAGACGTGCGGTAGCGAGTCGACCCGTAGCAACCTGTTCGATCAGGGTGTCGGCCACAAACCCTCTGCCTGCAAGCGCGTGGAGCAGCGCCTCAGACTCTGTGTCATCGCGCACGAGCACTGCTACATCGGCATCACGAGTCATCCGCGGCTCGGCTCTCACCGACACTGCGAGGCCACCCACAACAGCGAAGGGCGCGCCTTGTAGTTCGAGAGCTCCGGCGATTCGAAGGAGCGCGCGGCCGAGTGCGGTCACTGAGGAGTGAGCTCCCGAACACGACCAGGAGCGTCGCCGAGCGGGGCGACGCGACGATCGCTCCACCAATGATCCACGGCATCTGCCACCTCGTCGTCAGTCGCCTCAGGATGATCGCGGCGATACCGCAGCGCCACCATCTCCGCAGCTGCCTCTGCCAGATCGCACGCAATCGCGAGGCCGTCGGGCAGAGGCGCAGTCACAGAAGAAATTCTACCCGTTCACACCGCGAGCTCGGGGCGGGCGTGGTACTCGGCCAAGGCCTCGGGGTTCGCCAACGCTTCGGTGTTGCGCACCTCGCGCCCGTTCACCACGTCGGCCACAGCCAACTCGCTGATCTTGTTGCTGCGCGTGCGCGGCACATCGGTGACCGCGGCGATGCGCGCCGGCACATGGCGCGGTGACGCGTTGCGTCGCAACCGCTGGCGGATCTCGGCCTGCAACGCATCGGTGAGGTCCACGCCGGGCGCGAGCTTCACGAACAGCACGATGCGCGTGTCGCCCTCCCACTCCTGGCCCACGGCAACGGCCTCCACCACGCCCGGCACCTGCTCCACCTGGGCGTAGATCTCGGCGGTGCCGATGCG
>DMQJ01000182.1:0-345 GCA_003455715.1 Acidimicrobiaceae bacterium
GGTGGGCTGGGGTCAGGCGCCGTAGGGGCGGAGCATCGAGCGGCTGATGATGTGCCGCTGGATCTCACTGGTGCCGTCCCAGATGCGGTCGACGCGGGTGTCGCGCCACATCCGCTCGAGCGGCAGTTCGTCCATGAGGCCCATGCCGCCGAGGATCTGGATGGCCTCGTCGGTCACCATCTGGCACATCTCGCTGGAGAACACCTTGGCCATCGCCATGTCTTCGTCGGTGGCCTCGCCCCTGGTGTCGAGCCAGGCGGCGCGCAGGGTGAGCAGTTCGGCTGCCTCGAGCTGGGTACGCATGTCGGCCAGCTTGAAGCTCACGCCCTGGAACTTGCCGATCTG
>DMQJ01000182.1:547-672 GCA_003455715.1 Acidimicrobiaceae bacterium
AACTTGCCGATCTGCTGGCCGAACTGCTGACGGGTGGCCGCGTACTCGGTGGCGAGTTGCAGCGCCCGACGTGCCCGACCCACACACACGGCGGCAACCTGCAGGCGGGGGCTGCCCAGCCCCTC
>DMQJ01000182.1:896-1115 GCA_003455715.1 Acidimicrobiaceae bacterium
GGCGGGTGCTGCCCAGCCACTCGTTGGCTGCGTCGAACCCGCGGTGCTCTTCGCCGAGGATGTTGCGCACCGGCACTCGGCAGTCGTCGAAGTTGATGATCATGTTGTGGTAGCCGCGGTTCGACACGCAGTTGTAGCCGTGCACCACCTCGCAACCGGGCGTGTCGAAGTCGACGAGGAAGCCGGTGATCTTCTTCTTAGGGCCCTTCGACGTCATCT
>DMQJ01000182.1:1380-11262 GCA_003455715.1 Acidimicrobiaceae bacterium
GTCGGCGTGGCTGATGAAGTGCTTGGTGCCGTTGATGACGTAGTCGTCGCCGTCGCGCACGGCGCTGCACTTCATGCCGCGCACGTCGCTGCCCGCGTCGGGCTCACTCATGGCCATGCAGTCCACGCGCTCGCCGCGAATGGTGGGCAGCAGGTATTCCTCCACCTGCTGGCCTTGGCAGGCGCGCAGGATGTTGGAGGGCCGGGCCACGATGTAGTGCAAGGCATAGCTGGTGGCGCCGAACTCGCGGTCGACGAGGGTGGTGCCGAAGCTGTCGAGGCCCCCGCCGCCCAATTCCGCGGGCATGTTGGCGGCGTAGAGGCCGGCGTCGATGCTGCGGCGCTTGATCTGCTCCACCAGGTCGGGCGGTACGTTGCCGAGCTTCTCCACGGTCTCCTCGTGCGGCATCAACTCCTTCTCGGTGAAGGAGCGCACGGTGTCGACGATCATCTGCTGCTCGTCAGTGAGCTGGAACTGCATCGGGGTCTCCTGGGTATGCGGTCAGTGTTTGGGGGCGGGGAGGCGCATGACGCTGCCCACCTGTGGGGGAGTGGGGAGGTGGGCGTGGGCAGCGGCGATAGCTGCCAGCGCGGCCGCGACGTTGGGCAGGATCGGGCACGAACGACCGGCGTTCATGTCGACATGCACGAGCATCTGCTCGGCCGTGCACAGCAGGCCGCCGTCGACCCCGTGATACATGCCGTGGAAGAGATGCACGCGCTTGGCGTCGACGCCGAGGATCTGCGTGGTGAACTCAATGGGTTCGTGCACGGCGACCTCGCGCACGTAGTGGATATGCGTCTCGACTGTGTAGAAGCTGTGCCCGGCTGCTCGGTATGCCTCGTCGTCGCCGATGTAGCGGAACAACGCGTCGCTGGCCCAGCCGGCGGCGGTGAGGTACGCCGACTCGGTCATGTGGCCGTTGTAGTCGACCCACTCTGGCTCCACGGGGGTGCGGTAGAGCCGCAGGGGGGCCTCCGGAACATCGCCGGGCTGCCAGGGTGACGGTGCGCCCGCTGCGAAGCGAACCGCTTCGTGGTGGGCGATTGCTGCGCCCGCGCCTTTGCCGCTCGGGCGGAGCGCGCGCATCACGGCGATGAGCGTGTCGGGATCGCCGTCGGTGAGCGCCACCAGACCGTCGCCGAGTTGCCACCGTTCGTGCGCAGGGTGCGACGCCGGCCGAGGCGCCATGCCGATGCTGGTGTAGAAGTCGGTGAGTGCGTCGGCGAGGGAACCACCCACTACCACTCCGGGCACGAGGTGGATCGGTTCGCAACCCACCACGGAATCGTCGGTGGCCACCAAGCCCGAGGTGGGCGCAGCCGTGGTGCCGTCGACGCAGTGGATCAGCGTGCAGACATCGGGTGCCGAGCCGACCACGAGTCGCTCGAGTGAGGCCCCAGGAAACAGGCCGAGCCGATCGGCCTCCGGCCACAGGTGATGCACAGCGTCGGCCACTGTGGGATTATCCACGACGACATCGAACCCAGCTGCCAAGTAGCGAGTCGCCCACTGGGCCGCCCGACCGCTCGTTCCCCTCACTACCACCGTTGCCATCGTTGGCTAAATCTACATTCAGGATTGGAAACCCTCACGCATGCCTCGTCCTCGCCTCGATCATGTTCGCAAGGCGCAGATCCTTGCGGCTGCTGCGTCGGTGATGAGCGAGCGCGGTTACGCCAACACGCGGGTGGCCGACATCGCCCGCGTGGCAGGGACGAGTCCTGCAGCAATCCTCTATTGGTTCGAGGGGAAGGACGGGTTGCTGGCCGAGGCGCTGCGGTTGCGAGAAGCCGAGTTCCACGATCAGTACACGGTGCACGCAGAGCGTCAGACAACGGCGTCGGCGAAGTTGCGTTTGGTGGTGGAAGCGATGCTGTCGCACTACGACTGGGGTCTCTGGATGGAGCTCTCTGTGCGGGCCCTGCGCGACACGGCGGCTGCCGCCGAGCGTGAACGACTCGATCGGCGCTGGCGAGCCATGTTGCGCGGCATCATTCGGGAGGGCCAGGCCTCGGGCGAGTTCATCGAAGGCGACGCCGACGATGTCATGCTGGTCCTCGCAGGTCTGCTCGACGGTTGGGCGCCCCTCCTCGCGGTGAAGGCGAAAGGCATCACTCGCGAGCGCGTGGAGCGGCTGTGGCTCGCTGAGGCGTCGTGCCTCCTCGGCCCCGGTTTCGACGCCCGACCGCTGGAGCCCTCCCGCTAACGCAGGTTCACGACCGCTGTTGGCCCACGGCGCGGCCAGCGTTGCCGGGCGTGGGCAGGGCGCCGTGGTGGTGGGCGATGGCCGCAATTGCGGCCTGCATCTCAGGCGCTGCGGGGCAGGCCTTGTCGAGCCGAGTGTCGACGTGGAGCAGCATGTGCTCGGCCGTGGCGAGCAGCGCGTCGTCGTGAGCGCGGTGCATCGCGGTGAATACCCGCACCCGCTTGTCGTCGCTCGACAGCACCTGCACCGTTGCATACAGGCGGTCGCCCTGGCGGGCCTGGCCGACGAAGTTGAGATGACTCTCCACCGTGAACCAACTGTGGCCGCCCGCGAGGTAGGCGTCGTCGAGCCCGATGTGCCGCAGGAACGCGTCGACGGTTTCGCTCGACAGCTGGAAGTACCGGCTGTCGTTCATGTGGCCGTTGTAGTCGACCCACTCCGCCGGCACGGCAACCTCGTGCAACCGCAACGGCTGCGTGGGGTCGACCTGGCGCGACGAAACGGACGCCTGCTCGGTGAGGCGTTGCTCGTACCGGTCGAGCACCAGCCCGGCCCCATTGCCCACCGAACGCAAACCGTGGAACACCGCCACCAAGCTGTCGTCGCGCTGGCGCTCGAGTTCGCGGATACCGCGCCCGGCGGCCTGCACGTCGCTCTGAGCGACGAGCGTGTCGAGCAGTTCGTCGGTGAGTTCGGGTACGTCGGTGAGTTTCGACCAGGGCCATTTGAGGCTTGGGCCGAACTGGGCCATGAAGTGGCGCATGCCGGCCTCGCCGCCAGCGATGCGATAGGTGAGGAACGTGCCCATGAAGCTCCACCGCAGACCCGGGCCGAAGCGGACGCAGTCGTCGATCTCGGACGCTGTGGCGACACCGTCGTTGATCATCCACAGTGCCTCTCGCCACAGCGCTTCCATGAGGCGATCGGCGACGAAGCCGTCGATCTCGGTGGACAGTTGAACGGGCTGCATGCCGAGTTGGTCGTACACCTCGGCGGCACGTGTACGGGCGGCGGCGGATGTGCGCTCGCCGCCGACCACCTCGACGAGTGGCATGAGGTAGACGGGGTTGAACGGGTGGCCCACTACGAGCCGCTCGGGGTGCGTCATCACATGCTGCATCTCGGTGGGGAGCAAGCCGGAGGTGCTGGAACCGAACACCACGTCGGGGCCAGCAACGGCGCTGGCACGCTGCAGCAACTGCTGCTTCAACTCCATCCGCTCGGGTGCGCTCTCCTGCACGAAGTCGACCCCGGTGGCCGCTGCCTCCGGCGAGTCAACGAACGTGAGCGTGCCTTCAGCGGGGAGGGGGGCGCTGACCAGTTTGAGGAGCGCCCTGCGGGCGTTGTCGAGCACCTCGCCGACCTTGCGTGGCGCCTCCGGGTCGGGGTCGAACAGCTGCACATCGACGCCGTTGAGCAGAAAGCGGGCGGCCCAACCGCCACCGATGACGCCGCCGCCGAGCAGGCCGACTCGATCGAGACCGGGAATGGGACTCATGTCAGCGCTTCACCAGCTTGAGCTTGTCGCGCACGGCCTGCGGGCTCATGACGCGTACGTTCATGCCCTCGAGGATGGTGCGAGCCTTCTCGACGAGTCGTGCGTTGGTGGCGAGTTCGCCAGGCCCGGCGTAGAGGTTGTCTTCGAGGCCGACGCGAACGTTGCCGCCAGCCAGAGCGCTCATGGCGACGAAGGGAAGTTGCATGCGAGCGATGGAGAACGCCGAGAACACGCAGTCGCGGGGGAGGTTGTTGACCAGCGCCATGAAGGTGTTGGGGTCGTCGGGTGCGCCGTACGCGATGCCCATGCACAGCTGGATCATCACCGGGTCGTCGAGCAGGCCCTCGGCGATCATCTCCTTCACCTGCACGAGGTGACCCGTGTCGAACACTTCCAACTCGGGGCGCACCCCGAGCTCTTGCACCTGCTTGGCCATCGCCTTCAGCACGCCGGGGGTGTTGACCATGATGTAGTCGCCGCCGCTGGCGAAGTTCATGGTGCCGCAGTCGAGCGTGCAGATCTCCGGGAGGATGCGGCGAACGTGGTCGAGGCGCTCGGTAGCGCCTGCCATGTCGGTGCCATCGGGGTTCGGTGGCAGCACGTCCTCGTCGCCGCCCAGCACCAGGTCGCCGCCCATGCCCGCTGTGAGGTTGACGACGACGTCGACGTCGGCATCGCGCACACGCTCGACCACCTCGGCGTAGTACTCGGTGTTGCGGCTGCCCTTGCCCGTTTCAGGGTCGCGCACGTGAATGTGCACGACGGCGGCTCCGGCCCGCGCCGCGTCGATGGCGCTCTCAGCGATCTGCTGCGGCGTGACCGGCACGTGCGGGCTCTTGTGCGTGGAGTCGCCGGAGCCGGTGACCGCACAGGTGATGAAGACATCCCAGTTCATGAGCTGACGAACCCCCAAGGTCGAAGTGGCGCCGTTTCCTGAACGGCAGGTCAAGGAGCGTAGCCGTTGCACGAGAGCTCGCAAGGGTGTGCACGCAGTGCCGCGGTACGGTGAGGCCAAGGGGGTGCTGTCGATGAGCGACGAGTTGAATGGGCTGCGGGCGCTGGTCACCGGAGGTGGCGCGGGAATCGGTGAGGGCATCGCGGCGGCACTGAGGGCTGCCGGAGCCAGGGTGTTGGTGGCGGATCTCGATCCCGCCACCCAGCCCGACGTGTGCGCCGACGTGTCTACCGACGGCGGTGCACAGCGCACCTTCGAGGAGGTGAGGGATCGCCTTGGTGGGCTCGACATCCTGGTCAACAACGTGGGTGTTGCCGGGCCCACCGCCAGCGTCAACACCATGGACGCTGCAGCGTTCGACGAGTGCGTGCGCATCAACCTTGGCAGCGCGTTTCGCTGCACGAGCCTGGCGGTACCGCTGCTCCGTGAGGGCCGTGGATCGATCGTCAACATCTCCTCCACGGCGGGCATCTTCGGGTACCCGCTGAGGTCGCCGTATGCCGCTGCGAAGTGGGGGGTCATTGGGCTCACCAAGACGTGGGCCATGGAGTTGGGCGAGGCCGGCATCCGCGTCAACGCCATCTGCCCGGGTTCGGTGGGCGGCCCACGGATGGACGGGGTGATCGAACGTGAGGCCGCGCATCGCGGCGTGGAGCCCACGGCGGTGCGCACCGCGTACGAGCGCCAGGTGTCGATGCGTACCTTCGTCGACCGCTCCGACATCGCTGCCGCAGTGGTGTGGTTGGCCTCGCCGGCCGCTCGCTTCGTCAGCGGTCAGGTGCTGTCGGTCGACGGTCACACCGAGACCTTGGCGACGCTCTGAGCGCTCCCCGGTCGGGTCGAACTCGGGAGTGTGTTCACCCGCACGTCATCTGATGTACGTTCTACGGCAACCGTACGGATTCATCGGTCGGATTCGATGCTCACGACGGTTCCACTACAAGGGGAGAAACCAATGAGAAAGCGTGTTCGCGCAAGCCACAAGGTCGTGGCAGCGCTGCTCACCAGTGCGCTGGTCCTCAGCGCATGCGGCGACGATGAGAAGGAAGACGGCGGCAGCGCCACGACGGCCGGCGGCGGCACCCAGACCACCGCAGGCGGCGGTGGCGACGACCCGTTGGCTGCCCTGTATCAGGAGTGCCTCGACAACGGTGCCAAGGTGAACCTCATCGCCCTGCCCGACGAGTGGGCCAACTACAAGGGCATCCTGCAGGCCTTCCGCGACAAGTACCCCGGCGTCGAGAACCCGGTCGCCGACCCCGACGCTTCGTCGGCCGACGAGATGGAGGCCGTGGAGACGCTGAAGGGCCAGGACAACATGCCCGACAACGTCGACGTCAGCCCCGCCATCGCGCAGGAAATGGTCGACAAGGGTCTGTTCGAGCCCTACGTGCTCACCACCGACGCCGAGATCCCCGCCGGTCTGAAGGACGCCGACAACAACTGGACCGCTGCCTACTACGGCATCATGGCCATCGCCACCAACACCACCATCGTCCCGAACGCGCCGAAGACGTTCGCCGACCTCACCAAGCCGGAGTACGAGGGCCTCGTGGCGCTCAACGGCGACCCGCGTGAGTCGGGCGCTGCCTTCGCTGCCGTCATGGCGGCGAGCATCGCCAACGGTGGTTCGGCCGACGACATCATGCCTGGCATCGAGTTCTTCGCTGCCCTCAAGGAGAGCGGCAACCTCGGAGCCACCGACGTCACCAAGGAGACCGTGCTCTCCGGCGAGACGCCGATCGCCATCGACTGGAGCTACAACATCCCCGGTCTGCGCGCCGACCTCGAAGCTGCTGGCCTCACCGTGGAAGTCAACTTCCCGAGCGACGGCATCTACGGCGGCTTCTACGGCCAGGGCGTGGTGAAGGACAGCCCGCACCAGGCCTGCTCGAAGCTGTGGATGGAGCACATCTTCAGCGACGAAGGTGCACTCGGCTACCTCGAGGGCGGCGCCGTGCCGGCCCGTATCGAGGCCATCACCGCCGCCGGTCTGGTGACCGATGAGATGAAGGTCAACCTGCCCCCGGACGAGCTCCTCGGCCAGGTGGCGTTCCTCACCCCCGCCCAGATCGCCGCAGCCAAGGAAACGCTGGCGGAGAGCTGGGGCCCGATGGTGGCCGACGCCTGATCGTCCACCACGGATGACTGATAGTGCATTGCCGCTCGGGGGGCGCACCGCTGGTGCGCCCCCCACGGCGCGGCGTAACTGGGCGTGGCTCGGGCTCGTGCCCTTCCTGCTCTTCCTCGTTCTCTTCCTGCTGATTCCTGCAGTCAGCGTGTTCAACAACGCGCTGCGCACAGAGGATGGGTTCTCCTTCTCGGCGATGGGTGAGGCCATTACCGGCCAGAACTTCGACGCGTTCTGGTTCTCGGTGCGCTTCTCGGCGCTTGCTGCGTTCATCGGTGTGCTGATCGGTGGGCTGCTGGCGTATGCCGCCGCTACTGCCACTCGGCCGCGCTGGCTGCGCAGCCTCGTCACCTCGTTCAGTGGTGTTGCCGCCAACATGGGCGGCTTGCCGCTGGCCTTCGCCTTCCTCACATTGGCAGGTCGGCAAGGCGTGCTCACCAAGATCCTCAAGGAGGGTCTCGGCTGGGACATCTACGACACGCTGGGGCGCGATGGGCTCGGCTCGGTGCCCGGCCTGGTGTTCGTCTACTCGTACTTCAACATTCCGCTGATGCTGCTCATCACCTTGCCCGCCATCGACGGCTTGCGGCCGGCGTGGCGTGAGGCCTGCGCCAACCTTGGCGGCACCAGCGTCACGTTCTGGCGCCGGGTGGGCCTGCCGGTGCTGGCCCCATCGCTGCTCGGTGGGTTCCTCCTGCTGTTCGCCAACTCGTTCAGCGCCTATGCCACTGCGGCAGCACTCACCCAGAACTCCAAGATCGTCTCCCAACGAATTGGCTTCTTCCTCGGTGGCGACGTCTCCATCGGCGAAGACGCCGTGGGTTACGCCCTGGCAGCGTGGATGATCATCATCACGGCCATCTGCATGGGCATCTACTGGGTCGCGCGCAAGCGCGCAGAACGGTGGCAGTCATGATGCAGAACCCGATCGGCCAAGCGATGTCCAACTCGCAGATCGCCGACGCGGTGCACACGGCCCCGACAGGCATGGCGCCCACCATCGCTGGACGGCCTCGGTCTCGCTGGGGGAGGCTCGTTCCCAACCTGGTGCTCATTCTCAGCGCCATCTACTTCATCGCGCCGCTCCTCACGCTGGCCCGGTTCTCGCTCCAGAACGTGCCCACCATCCTGCTCGGCTGGGACACCCTGTTCGACAAGTGGTCGTTGTCGGGTGTCACCGCCGTGTTCAAGGAGGAGCAGTTCTGGGTGTCGCTGCGGCTCAGCCTGAAGTTGGCGGGCGGCACGGTGCTGCTCACGTTGCTCATGCTCTTGCCGACGGCCATCTGGGTGCACCTCAAGGTGCCGCGTGCCCGTGCCTTCGTGGAGTTCCTCACGGTGCTGCCGTACATGATTCCGGCCATTGCGTTGGTGGCCGGCATCGTCATCATCAAGCCGCACGCTCGCTGGTTCCTCAACTCCGAGCTCTCGCTCATCCCGTTCTACGTCGTGCTCGCCCTGCCGTTCACCTACCGCAGCTTCGATGCCGGTCTGAAGGCCATCGACCTGCGCACATTGGTCGACGCGTCGCGCAGCCTCGGGTCGGGGTGGCTGTCCACCGTCACCCGGGTGCTCATCCCCAATCTGCGTACCTCCATCATCTCGGCATCGTTCCTCACGGCTGCAGTAGTGATGGGCGAGTACACGTTGGCCGACACGCTGCTCATCGAGTCGCTGCCGCCGTTCCAGCAGAAGTTCACGGGGCGCGAACCCCAGGCCGGATACGGCCTCAACCTCCTTGCACTGCTGTCCACGACCCTGTTGTTCGTGCTGCTCAGCGTGCTCACCAAGAAGCGCGACCGAAAGCGCAAGAGCTTCGCTTCCGTGTCCGCCCGCCTCGCCATGTCCAGGGAGCAAGGTCTGTGACCACACTCGATTACATCTCGGTGCGCAAGACGTTCGGCGCCACCGTCGCTCTTCACTCCTTCGACCTCGACGTGAAGGAGGGCGAGCTCATCACACTGCTCGGCCCCTCCGGGTGCGGCAAGACCACGGCATTGCGCATCACGGCCGGCTTCGAGTTCGCCGACTCGGGCGCCGTGCTCGTGGGTGGCTCCGACATCACCCGCACCCCGGCGCACAAGCGCAACATGGGGATGGTGTTCCAGAGCTACAGCCTGTTTCCCAACCTCTCGGTCGCCAACAACGTCGACTTCGGTCTGCGTACCCGCGGTATCGACAAACACACCCGCCACCAGCGTGTCGCGGAGATGCTCGAGTTGGTGGAGCTCACCGCGTTCGCCGACCGGTACCCCCACCAGCTGTCGGGTGGTCAAGCGCAGCGTGTGGCCCTTGCGCGTGCCCTAGCCGTGCAACCACAGGTGCTCCTGCTCGACGAGCCCCTCAGCGCCCTCGACGCCAAGGTGCGCACCAACCTGCGCGACGAGATCCGCCGCATTCAGACCGAGGTGGGCATCACCACTCTGTTCGTCACCCACGATCAGGAGGAGGCACTCGCCATCTCCGATCGCATCTGCGTCATGTCGCAGGGTCGGGTCGAGCAACTGGGCACGCCCACCGAGGTGTACCGGCATCCCACCACCGCCTTCGTGGCGCGCTTTGTCGGGTCGATGAACGAGTTCGCTGCTGAGGTGAGCGGCCCGGGCGAGGTGTCGATCGGCGGCCGCCGCTTCGGAGTGCCGAAGGTGGGCGACCGTCAGCAGGGAACTGCAGTGAGCCTGTTGGTTCGCCCAGAAGACCTCGAGATCACCACCGACGGCTTCCCCGGCACGGTGGCCAGCGTCACCTTCCAGGGTTCCACCACCCTCGTCGGCGTTCGGCTCGATGTGCTCGATCAGTTGGTGAGCGTCGACGTCGGCCAGGGCGCTGCCGATGGATTGCAGATCGGCGACCGCACCCACGTGACGGTGAACGGCAGCAACGCCGTGTGCGAAGGCGCCTGATTCGGGCGTTCGGGTCAGCGGGCTTCGCCGGCTGTACGCACCACTGCCTTGACGATCTTGGCGTAGCCGGTGCAACGGCACAGGTTGCCGCTGAGGCCGATGCGCACGTCCTCCTCCGTGGGGTCGGGGGTGCGCGACAGCAGGGCAGTGGCGGAGATGAGCATGCCGGGCGTGCAGAAGCCGCATTGC
>DMQJ01000182.1:11460-11831 GCA_003455715.1 Acidimicrobiaceae bacterium
GGCGTGCAGAAGCCGCATTGCACGCCACCTTCGTCGAGCAGGTTCTGCTGCAGGCGGGCGAGTGCATCACCGTCGGCGAGGCCTTCCACGGTGGTGACTGAGCGCCCCTGGGCTTGCACGGCGAGATAGCTGCACGAGTTCACCGGCTGCCCGTCGAGCAGCACCATGCACGCGCCACACTCGCAGTCGTCGCAGCCTTCCTTGGTGCCCGTCAGGCCGACTTCGGTGCGGATGACGCTGAGCAGGTTGCGGTCTTGGTGCGCCGACACCGGGTAGTCGACGCCGTTGACGGTGAGTGTGTAGGAGAGCATGTCGCTCATGATGCGGCTCCGATGCCGGTGGTGCGGTTGAGGGGAGTGGGGAGGTGTTCG
>DMQJ01000182.1:12008-12222 GCA_003455715.1 Acidimicrobiaceae bacterium
TTGAGGGGAGTGGGGAGGTGTTCGCCAGCGGCACGGCGGGCGGCCGCGAGCAATGCCCTGCGTGCCATGACGCCCACCGTGTGGCGACGGTAGGCCTCGCTGGCACGCAGGTCGCTGATGGGCGACGCCTGCGACGTGGCGAACGCGGCCGCCTGTTCGGCGGCTGCCTCGACCGAGACGCCCTGCAGGCCAGTCGCGCGCGCCGAGAGGGTGG
>DMQJ01000409.1:0-11530 GCA_003455715.1 Acidimicrobiaceae bacterium
AGTTCTCGTGGAGGTCGACGGCGCACTTCAGCGCGTCGAGGATGCTCGCTTGGAAGACCACCATCACCCCGTCGCCAAGGCTCTTGATGACCTTGCCACGCGATTGCTCGGCAGCCGCACGCATCGCGGCGAAGAGCCGCCGACGGAACACATCGGCTGCGTCGTCGCCAAGCCGCGTCTGGCGCTCCGTGCTGGAAACGAGGTCGCAGAACATGACGGTCGCGGTGCTCGTGGTACTCATCGCCGACACGGTAGCCCTCGGCGTTCGTCGGACCTCGCGTCTGTCTCTCGGTCCGGAACGTCAAGAGTTCCGCAGGGTTGTTCCACTGGCTACCGCGGAGTAACTAGTGTGCCGATCGTCACAGCGACGTGACACCGCGGCCGAGGCGGCGGCGGAACCTGGAACAAGGGAGCATCCATGCGCAAGTTGGGGGCATTGGTCGCATTGATGGCGGGCACCGTGGTGGTGCCAGCCGCAGGCCGTTCACCGGTCGTGCAGGCCGACGGACCTGGGGTTGGGGCCCCATGGGTCGTCAGCCTCGGCGACTCGTACATTTCCGGCGAAGGCGGCCGCTGGGCCGGCAACAGCAACAACAGTTCGTCGTCGGTCGACGCGGGTGGTGCGGCCGCCTACTTCGACAACGGCGGCACCAGCGAAACCATCAACCGTTGTCACCGCAGCACCGCCGCCGAGATCCACATTGGTGGCGGCGTGAACAGCCTCAACCTCGCCTGCTCGGGCGCGAAGGTGGCCACACACACCACCAGTGATGGCTACTTCAAGCCGGGCATCGACTTCTACCAGTCGGGCAGCAACAAGGGTCAGGCCCGCATGCTGCAAGAGTTCGCCACCACCCACAACGTGAAGATGATCCAGCTCAGCATCGGCGGTAACGACTTCAACTTTGCCGACATCGTGCAGCGCTGCGTCACGAACTTCCTCACGTCGCCGTCGTGGTGGCCCAACTACTGCAACGACGACAGCTCGGTCGCGTCGAACTTCACCACCACCAACGTCAACGCCAAGACCACCCTCATCACCACCGCCATCAACAACATCAAGACGGCCATGGCCAACGCCGGGTACACCACCAGCCAGTACACCATCGTGGTGCAGACCTACCCGTCGCCCATCCCCAACAGCTCCGGCTTCCGTTACAGCCAGAGCGGCTTCACCCGCCAGAGCACCGGCGGCTGCGGCTTCTGGAACAACGACGCCAACTGGGCCAATGGCACGGCGCTGGTGAAGATCAACGGCGCGGTCGTCAATGCGGCCAACGCCGCCAACACGGCCGGCAATGTGAAGATCATGCGCCTCGACGGGGCGTTCAACGGGCGCCGCCTGTGCGAGAACACCGTGAACTTGATGGAGAACACGGGCCTGGGCAACTGGACCCACCCGAACGCCGCGAACAGCACCGAGTGGATCGCCCAGATCCGCACGCTGAGCACCGTGTTCGGGCCCTACTACGTGCAGGAGAGCTTGCACCCCAACTGGTGGGGCGAGAAGGCCATCCGCAACTGCGTGCGCCAGGCGTACAACAACGGTGCGCCCAAGGGCGGCACGTGCAGCCGCGGCGCCAACGGCCTCAACGCCAATGGCGAGCCCAACATGACGCTCACCTGACCCCGTTTCCCGGCGTCACCCTTGGAGGGTTTGCTGCTTGGAGGGTTTGCTGTACGCCCAGGCGTGCAGCAAACCCTCCAAGCTCGCGTTCGGGCACGAAACCCTCCAAGGGGGAGGGCCAAGGAAGAATGACGCCTCAGGCGGGGGAGCCGAACTGGCGGTCGCCTGCGTCGCCGAGGCCAGGCACGATGAAGGCGTTCTCGTTGAGGCGCTCGTCGAGGGCTGCCGTGTAGACGGCGAGGTCGAGGTTGGCCTGACGGAGCAGTTCGATGCCCTCCGGCGCGGCCAGCACGCAGACGACGATGATGGTGCCCTCGGCCCCGCGCTGCACCAGCAGTTCGCAGGTGTGAGCCAGCGAGCCGCCGGTGGCCAGCATGGGGTCGAGCACGATCACCTGTCGCCCGGCCAGCGACTCGGGCAGCTTGTTCACGTACGGCTTCGGCTGGTGCGTCTCTTCGTCGCGAGCCACGCCGATGAACCCGACGTCGGCGTTGGGCAGCAACTCCTGGGCGGCGTGCAGGAACCCGAGCCCTGCCCGCAGCACAGGTACCACCACCGGCTGGCTGGTGAGCGTGCGCCCGAGTGTGGTGGTGAGCGGCGTCTCCACACTCACGCTGCGGGTGGGCAGGCCGTGGGTGGCCTCGGCGATGAGCAGGGTGCCGATGCGCTCGAGTTCCTGCCGGAAGAGGGCGTTGGGCGTGTTCTTGTCGCGCACCCGGGTGAGCGAGTCAGCGATGAGCGGGTGGTCGACGACGTGGACGGCAACGGACATGCCGCGAGTCTGGCAGACCGTCCGCGTTCGCTGAAACGCTCGGATTGAGTGGGGCAGCATCAGGTTGAGTACCGGCCACTCATGACCCTGGTCGATGCACACGGCACGATGCGAGCATGAAGCGTTCCCTCGTCCCTGTGCTCGTCGCCGCCTCTCTGGCCATCGCCGCGTGTGGAGGAGGAGACGACGGCGGCGGTGCCAGTAACGGTTCGGGCGGACCCACCACCGCACCGGCAACCGGCGGAACCTCGGCCCCGGGTGGCACCGGCGAGTGGGGTGGCCCTGGCGGCACGCTCGACCCCCGCACCACGTCAGGATGCATGCTGCTCACGGCCGAGCAGATGGCCTCCATCACCGGCGACGTCGTCAGCGTGTTCGACAACTACGCCTCCAACCCAACTTCTGGCGCGGGCTGCAACTGGGCGGGCTCCAACGGCCGCACGATGCAGATCGTCATCCCCTTCGCCGACGACCCTGCCACCATGTCGGCCTACCTCGGTGAACCGTCGCTGCAGGCCGGTGTCGGCGAGATGGGCATCGTCTACCAGGCGTATCCCGACCAGACCGGGTTCCCGGTCATCGAAGCGTCCATCAACGGTTGGTACGTGCGGTTCGATGCGCTGGGCACGAACGGAGCGAGCTACACCGACGAGGAGGTCATCGCGTTCGCGCGCCTCTTCGAGGCTGCCTTGGTGCCCCGGCCCGCCGACGCCGCGCCGCCCACGAGCATGGTCGACTCGGGCGGCGTGCCCGGAACGGTGTCGGCTCTTGTCGCCACCATCGAAGCCCCGGCGTACCTTGTGGGCAGCGGCACGGTGGTCGACCCGACGGTGGTGTGCACCCACGGCGAATGGTTGAGCGTCGGCTTCTTCCTGCTCGACACGCCAGTACCCGGCCTGCCCGTCGAGACGCTCATCGTCGAGGTGCCGACCCTGAGCGGCAGCGGAACGTACGACGGCACGGCGAGTGTGTATGCACCCAGCGTCACGCCACCGTCCGGAGCGTCGTTCTCGTACATCGAACGGCTCAGCGAACCGGCGCAGGTGACGTGGGACGAGGCGACCCTCACCGCCCGGTTCACCCTCGACGACGGGTGGGGCAACGAGATCGCTGCCACCCTCACCTGCCAATCCTGACGCGGCCCGGAGGCGGGCTACAGCGCCCCGGCCCGCGCCATGGCGTAGCGCGGCTTGATGATGCCGTTGATGATCTTCAGCCGCTCGGGGAAGGGGGCGAAGGCACTCTTCATCGAGTTGATGGTGATCCACTCGAAGTCGTCGAGACCCCAGCCGAATGCATCGTGCAACTGCTCCATCTCGGTGGTCATCGACGTGGCGCTCATCAGACGGTTGTCGGTGTTGAGGGTGATGCGGAAGCGCAGGCGGCGCAGCATGCCGATGGGGTGCTCGGCGATGCTCTTGCAGATGCCCGTGCCCACGTTGCTGGTGGGGCACAACTCCAGCGGAATGCGGCGGTCGCGTACGTACGCAGCCAGGCGGCCAAGCTGTTCCTCGCCCTCGGGGCCTGTGATGTCGTCGACGATGCGCACGCCGTGGCCCAGGCGCTCGGCACCGCAGAACTGCACGGCCTCCCAGATGCTCGGCAGGCCGAAGGCCTCACCGGCGTGGATGGTGGTGTGGAAGTTCTCGCGTTGCACGAGATGGAAGGCGTCGAGGTGGCGGGTGGGCGGGTACCCCGCTTCGGCGCCGGCGATGTCGAAGCCAACGCACCCGGCGTCTCGCCAGCGCACCGCCAACTCGGCGATCTCCAAGCTGCGTGCCGCAGTGCGCATCGCCGAACAGATGAGATAGATGGTGAGGTCGGTGCCTGCGGCGCCGCGGCGGAAGCCGGTGAGCATCGCCTCCACCACCTCGTCGAGTGTGAGCCCCTGCTCGGTGCACAGTTCGGGAGCCATGCGCACTTCCGCGTACACCACGCCATCGGCGGCGAGGTCGACGGCGCACTCGTAGCTGACCCGTTCGATGGCGTCTTTGTGCTGCATCACACCCACCGTGTGGGCGAACGTCTCGAGGTACAGCACCAGGTCGTTGCGCTTGGCGCCACGGTTGAACCATGCGGCCAGGTCGGCCTCGTCGTGGGTGGGCAGGTTCGTGTAGCCGTACTCCTCGGCCAACTCGATGACGGTGCGCGGGCGCAGGCCGCCGTCGAGGTGGTCGTGCAGCAGCACCTTGGGGAGCGTCTGGATGTTCATCGGGAACTCACCTTCTGGTCGGCCGCGGAGTCGAGGCGACGCAGCGGGAGGCCGGCGGGCCGCTGCAACCAGTTCCAGTCGGGGTAGTGCGCCGCCGCCGAGATGCAGTGCACCGTGTACGCGTGGCGACTTGTCGACGACCGATTCACGTCGCTCCAGTGAGGCAGCAAGCCGTGCAGCAGCACCAGGGTGCCCGCTGGCACCTCCAGCGGCACGAGGTCGTCGGGCGGGGTGGGCAGGGGACTGGTGTCGAGCACCTCGAACTCGGTGCCGTCGCCGTCGCCCTCCGGCCCTGGCCCGCCCAGACGCTTGAACACTTTGCGCAGCGGGGTGCGATGCCCGCCCGGGGCGGCCCAGAGACAGCCGTTCTGCAGCGTGGCGTCTTCGACTGCGAACCAGCACCCGGTGACCGTGATGGGGTCGGTGGAGAGGAACGTCGCATCCTGATGGCAGCCCACCTCACCACCGATGAGCGGCTGCTTGAAGATGTACATGCTCTGCAATGCCAGCGCATCGGCCAGGCCAATGTCGGCGACAGCCCCGGCGAGGTCGGGGGTGTAGGTGAACTCCTCGAACTCGGGCACGAGGTCGTGCATGGCGTGCCCGATCTTGTTGATGCTCAGCGACTTCGGCTGGCCGAGGCTGCCGTCGGGCAGGAACGCTTCCTCTTCGAAGAAGCACCACACACCGCGGCCGCTCTGCAGGAACTCGAGGTCGCTCACGCGCTCCTGTTCGTTGGTGGTGAACACGGTTGGCCGCTCGGGCGGAACGAACGCATCCACCAGGTGCTCGGCAGCCGCTTTCAACGATGCGAGGGCGTCGGGGCCTACGAACCCGGGCACGGCAAGGAACCCATCGCGGTGGTATCGGTCGACCTGCTCGTCGCTGAGAACCTGACCCATGGAGCCATGGTAGGGGTCTGTGCGAGGCAGCCCTACCCTGTCGGCAATGGATGCCTCATCGCAGCCCTCGCTCACTGTTCTGGGCGCCACCGTCCGTCATGCGATCGAGCATGTGGAGGTGTTCCCGGCCCCCGCCAATGTCTCACTGGTTCGCTTCACCAACGACGAACTGTGCTCGATGTGCCCGGTCACCCAACAGCCCGACCTGAGCACGGTGGTCATCGAGTACGAACCGGCGGAGTGGTGCATCGAGAGCAAGAGCTTGAAGCTCTACCTCTGGGGCTTCCGCGACCGTGCGGTGTTCGCCGAAGCGCTCGCCGCCGAAATCGCTGGTGAGGTGATGGCGACGGCACAGCCGAAGCGGGTGACGGTGACGCTCACGCAACGACCGCGTGGTGGCATCGAGGTGCAAGCCATCTCGGAGTTGCGCCGGTAGCGCGCCAACACCCTCCGCAGTTTTCCCACGATCGGTAGCGATTCGGTCTCAAGCACCACGCTCCGTGCGCCGATGGATGACGCAGCACCACGTCCAGCGGGAGGAGCCAACGATGGCGTGCACACATACGGCGGACTGCCCACTGTTCCCGAAGCTCAGCGCGAGCCTTGGGGCATGGCGAACCCACTATTGCGACACCGAGCACCAGTGGCGCTCGTGCGCACGCTACGAGCGGAGTATGCGAGGCGAGCCGGTGCCGCTCGCCCTGCTGCCCAACGGAAAGATCGTGGGGTTGCTGGCCAAGGATGAGGAGCACGCCGCCGATGCCGCCGCGCAGGTGCAGGCACAGGCCTCAGCCGTGGCCACAGCGACGCTCGAGCACCACGACGACCTGCCCACGGCGGTCAAGCCCTCGCTGTGGCACCGACTCTTCGGGAGGCACAAGTGAGCAACTACTGGCCGTGGTGGGCGGGGGCGCTCGGCCTCGGAACCGCCACCGTCGCGTTCCCACTGGTCGTGGGGCGACGCCTCGGCATCTCTGGTGCCTGGGAACGTGTGCTGCACTGGCGTAGCGAGCGGGAAGCCGAGCACGCCGACGCAGTGCTCGACGACGCCGATGCGTTTGCTGCGGCGCTGGCAGCCGAGACCGCGGCTCAGTTCGGCGGAGCCGACGACCGCCAGGTGGCTGTGGCGCCGCCCATCTCGGTGTCGGCCGCGCCGGAGCGGAAGTTGCCGCTCAACACCCAGCCGGTACTCCTCGTCTCGGTGTTCGTCGGCGGTCTCATCGCCGCACTGGTGTCGGGCCGGTTCGAACTCCGTGCCGACATGGGTGCAGCCTTCGATGCCATCGTCACTGACGGCCCCTGGATGTGGGTGATCCTCTTCGGCGGCGGTGTGCTCGTCGGCATCGGCACACGCATGGCCGGTGGATGCAGTTCGGGCCACGGCCTCAGCGGTTGTTCGCGCCTCGAACCGGAGAGCCTGGTGGCCACCGCCGTGTTCTTCGGTGCAGCGGTGGCCACCTCGTTTCTGCTCTGGAAGGTGTGGTGACCCATGAACGCAACGACCATCAAGGTGGCCTGCCTCGGCCTGTTCTTCGGGTTCTGCGTGTCGATGGTGGGATTCGGCGACTTCGGCGAGCTCAACGCAATGTTCACCTTCCAAGACCTCCGCATGCTCGGTGCGTTCGCAGGCGGAGTCGGTGTGGCAGCAGTGGGGTTCGCGCTGCTCGACCGTACACGCCCCAGTCGCATCCGCATCCACAAAGGTGTCGTCCCGGGTGCCGTGCTTTTCGGCACCGGGTGGGCCGTGTCGGGTGGCTGCCCGGCCATCCCGCTGGTGCAGGTGGGTGCCGGTTACCTGCCTGCGCTGGTGACCCTGGCCGGCGTTGCTGCAGGCATGCTCGCCTACCGGCGGTTGAACGCCCGGTACCTGCACATCGACGCAGGTAGCTGCGGCATCTGACGGCTCAGCTGGTGCGGCTCCGAACCGCGCCGACTGCTCGCAGGCTGGCAATCTCGTCGGACGAATAGCCCACTTCGGAGAGCACCTCGTCGGCATCCTGGCCGATGAGTGCAGCGTGGCGCCGCACCGAGGGAGGCGTTGCGTCGAGGCGGATGCCGTTGGGGATCACCCGGTAGTCGCCGGCGACAGGGTGCGTGGCCACGGGCATGCCCGCCACGATGTCGTCGAGGGCCACGATGGCGCTGCACGGGATGTCGTGCTCGTCGCAGAACGCGAGCCACTCGGCGGTGGTGCGCTGCAGCAGGGCGTCGCCCACAGCTGCGTAGAGATGATCTACCGCGGCCGCGCGCGACGCCCGGTCGGCGAGGCACGGATCGTCGGCCAAGTCGTCGCGGCCGACGGCTCGGAAGACCTGCTGGTAGTTGTCGCGGCTGTACGGCAGCACATGGATCCAGCCGTCGGCGGTGCGTTGGGGTCGCCGATCGGCGGACAGCACGCGGGTGTAGCCAGCGGGCCCGAGCGCCGGCACGGGCACCGCACTGGAAGCGTGTTCGGCGAGCATGAACGATCGCATCACCTCCACCATCGGCACCTCCACCCGCTGCCCCTCACCTGTTCGCCGCTGGTGGTGCAGCGCCGCGAGCACGGTGTAGACGATGGTGAGACCGCTCACCTTGTCGGCCATGATGGTCGGCACGATGCGCGGTTCGCCGCCCTGTAGGGCATACACATCGGCCACACCGCTGGCCGATTGCACCACGTCGTCGTAAGCGGGCTTGTCGGCGTCGGGGCCGTCGGTGGGCCAGCCCTGCGCCTGGCAGTAGACGATGTCGGGTTTGCGGGCACGCACGTCGTCGTAGGCGAGCCGCAACCGGCGGAGCGGACCGGGCCGCAGGTTGGTCACCATCACATCGGCCGTCTCGGCCAACCGCAGGAAGGCCTCACGGCCATCGGGGTGCTTCAGGTCGAGCGACACGTTGCGCTTGTTACGCATCAGGTTGAGGGCCACACCCGACAACTGCGGATGTGGCCCCACGCCCATGTAGCGGTTGGTGTCTCCGCCGATGTCTTCCACGGTGATCACATCGGCGCCGAGGTCGCCGAGGATCTGGGTGGCGAACGGCCCCATCACCACCGAGGTGAGGTCGAGGACGCGCACGTCCGACAGGGGGCCATCGACGGGAGACATGGGCGCGCCGCTAGTGGTTGTCGCCTGGTCGGTACGGCATGCCGGCGTGCGCAGGTGGCCGTAGACGTTGACTGAACACCGCAAGTACCACCAGCGTGATCGCGTACGGCAGGCCACCCGTGAGCGACTCGGAGATGCCGGTGTCGGCGTCGACACGGAGCCACTGATCGAACAGCAAGCCGCCCGCCACTGCGCCAATGGCTGCACCGATCCACTTGGAACGCATGAGTGAGTACACGCACCACACGGCGGCCACGATGAAGCCGATGAGCAGCAGGTGGCGAATGGCGTCGCGGCCGACGCGGTTGAGCGCTTCGGGGTAGCCGAACAGGAAGCCACTGGCCAGTACGCCACTGGGTCGCCAGTTACCGGCGATGGTGGTGGCGATGCCGATGAAGCCCTTCTGAGCGGTTTGGCCTTGCCGGTAGTAGCTGGAGGCGACGATGGCCAGGTAGCCGCCGCCGAGACCGGCGAAACCGCCGCTGATGAGCAGGCCGTAGTAGCGCAGCGGAATCACCTTGACGCCGAGCGACTCTGCGGCCTGCGGCGACTCGCCCGACGAACGCAGGCGGAGGCCGAACTTCGTGCGCCACAGCACCCACGCCGAGATGGGAACGAGGGAGAGGGCGATGATGGTGCCCGCCGACACGTTGGTGGTGAGACCCTTGACGATGCCACCGATGTCGCCGAGGATCGGCCAACCCCTCTTTTCGAACCACCCCATGATGTCGGGCGACTGCCACGAACCGATGCGGCCGCCGCTGACGAATGGAAGGTCGAAGCGGGGGAGCGCGAACTTCTGCTGCGGTGACTGGCTGATGCCTGCGCCTTGGATGTCGCTCTTGTCCCACAGGAGTTCGCTGAGGTAGCGCATCGAGCCGAAGGCCAACGTGTTCATGGCCACACCGGAGATGACGTGGTTGACGTTGAATGTCACCGTGGCCACTGCGTGGATGAGACCGCCCAGCATGCCGCCGAGCACCGCGGTGAGCAGGCCCACCCACGGGCCCCACTTCCACGCGCCGTAGCCGCCGAACCAGGTGCCGAAGATCATCATCCCTTCGATGCCGATGTTGACGATGCCGACGCGCTCGGCCCACAGCCCCGCCAAACCGGCGAGCAGGATGGGCATGGTGAAACGCAGGGTGGTTTCGATGGTGCCCGATGACGTGAGGTCGTCGGCGCCGTCCTGCGTAGCACGGATGATGGACACCACGGCGAACAGCGAGAGGCCGATCCACAGGAGCTTGCGGCTGCCGAGGATGCGCAGCACGAGCGGCATCGGCTTCGACTCGGGAGCGGGCTGAGCGTCGGGGCGGGTGAGGGTGGCGCTCATGCTGCGGCTCCGGAGACGGCGAGTTGGGCGGCGGTTCGGTCGGCGGTGCGTTTGGCCACCTTCACCGAGACCACCTCGTTCACGATGACCACGCCGAGCAGGATGATGGCCTTGATGACCAACACGATCGAGGTGGGGATCTTGGCGATCTGCAGGGGCCCGCTGAGTGAGTCGAGGAAGCCGAACAACAGCGCCGACACGACGATGCCGGCAGGGTGGTGGCGCCCGAGCAGCGCAACGGCGATGCCACTGAAGCCGAACCCCTCGGGCCGGGTGGGGCCGTAGGCGTAGGAGTCGGCGAGCAGGTACTTGAGGCCGGTGATGCCAGCGATGGCACCCGACAGCAGCATCGCGGCCATGATCATGCGGTTGGCGGCGATGCCGCCGGTGCGAGCTGCGCCGGCGTTGACGCCGGACGCCCGCAACCGGTAGCCGAATCGGCTCTTGAAGACGATGAGCCAGTACAGCACGGCGACGGCGAGGGCGACGAGGATGTAGGCGTTGAGCTTGCCGTCGACCAGCTCGGGGAAGTGGGCCGTGCTGGGCAAGGGCTTGGTCTTCACGTCGAGCGAGGCACTCTCGAAGCGGAAGTACTCGGTGAACAGGAAGTCGATGAGGTTCAAGGCCAGGGCGTTGAGCATGATCGTGGCGATCACCTCGTTCACCCCGCGAGTCACCTTCAGCACGGCCGCAATCGACGCCCACAGCGAGCCGAACACGGCGGCAATCACCACGATGAGCAGGATGTGGAGGACAGATGGGAGGTTGAGCTTGGTGCCGATGACGGCGGCGAAGAACACACCCATGAGGTACTGGCCTTCGACGCCGATGTTGAACAGGTTCATCTTGAACCCGATGGCGACGGCCACAGCAGCGATGATCATCGGTGTTGCCCGGTCGACGGTCTCGTAGAGCTTGTCGCTGCTGGTGAGGTTGTCCCACATCTTCTCGAACAGGGCGGTGGCGTCCTTGCCGCTCACCCACAGCACGACCGCGGCAACCACGAGTGAGAGCAGCACCGCAGCCAGCGAACCGGCGAGGATGACGAACACCTCCTGGTTGCTGCGCGCGGGCTTGGGGTTGAGGATGCGTTCGTGCCTCGGTCGTTCGTCGACGGTGGTGTCGGTCATCACGCTGCCTCCTGCTCGGCGCCGGTCATGTACGAGCCGAGCAACTCGGGGGTTGCCTCAGCGGGGGTGAGTGACGCCGTGATTCGTCCGTCGAACATCACCAGAATGCGATCGCTCAAGCCGATGAGCTCTTCGAGGTCTGCCGAGATGAGCAGCACGGCCAACCCCGCGTCGCGGGCGGCTCGCATCTTGTCCCAGATGGCGGCCTGGGCGCCGATGTCGACACCACGGGTGGGGTGCGCGGCGATGAGCACGCTGGGGTGGCTGGCGAGTTCGCGGCCCACCAGCAGCTTCTGTTGGTTGCCGCCCGAGAGGGCGAAGGCGGGCACCGTTTCGCTCGGGGTGCGCACATCGAAGTCGGCGATCACCTGGCGAGCGTCGGCCTTCACCGCGCTGGTGGCCACGAACGGGCCTTTGAGGAACTGCGGCTCGCCGTCGCGGCTCAGCAAGGTGTTCTCCCAC
>DMQJ01000409.1:11745-12095 GCA_003455715.1 Acidimicrobiaceae bacterium
GCTCAGCAAGGTGTTCTCCCACAGCGGCGAGGTGAGCAACAGTCCCTCACGATGACGGTCGAACGGGATGTACGACACACCGTTCTCGAGGCGATGTTGCACGCTCTGCCGCGTGACGTCGATGCCGTTGAGCACGATGGTGCCGCCGGCGTGGTGTTCGAGGCCGATGATGGCCTGGCACAACTCGAACTGACCGTTGCCTTCCACGCCAGCAATGCCGAGCACCTCGCCCTCGTGAATCTCGAACGACACGTTGTCGACCAGAGGGCGCTCACCGGCACCCTTCACCGTGACGCCACGCACGTCGAGGCGCACGGCCTCACCGATGCCGCTGCTGCGGCCCTCGGGGG
>DMQJ01000113.1 GCA_003455715.1 Acidimicrobiaceae bacterium
GGCAGGCCCACGCGGCTGACTGCCACGGTGGCGCTCGTGGTGGGGGCGGTGGCCGCGGCGTCGGTGGTTGCCCGCGCTACCCGGGCTCGACGGCTGCGCAACACCAGGTGCGCGGCAAGCAGCATCGACAGCACGCCGAACGGATACGCAAGTGAGTAGCCGACGACAGGATCGGTGAGTTCACCGGAGGCGATCTCGGCGGTGAGGCTGTCGAGCGCCGCCGACAGCGCCGGGGTGTTGGTGAGTGTGCCGGCGAACAAGCCAGCGCGGGCACCCCGGTCGAGATCGAGCACAGACCCCGCGGCCACCACGAGGCCGGCGGCTGCGACCAGTACCACGCCCGCCGCCAACAGCACACGCCCACCGCCATTGCGCACCTGATCGAGGAATGACGGCCCCGATGCCAGGCCGACGGTGTAGATGAACAGCGCCAGGCCGATCTGGCCCACCACGGCTGGCGTGTTGGCGAGACGTTCGTCGGCGGCCGATACCGCCAGCCCGACGAACAGGGCCGCTGCTGGCCCGAGGCTGACACCCCGCACGTTGATGCCGCCGAGCGCCGCACTGACCCCGATGACAAGGAAGAGCAGCAGCACCGGGTTGTCGATGAGCGTGCTCACGGTTCGGTTCTATCGCGAGTTGGGCGACTCCGGCGCGTGACGGTAGGCGCACAGGTCGAACAGGTACCCGTCGGGGTCGGCCAGGTTGGCGATGGCGCCGTACGGTTCGACTCGTGCCGGCCGTCGCTCGTCTGCTCCGAGTGCCTTCAGCCGTGCCCGTTCGCTCTCGAACTCGTCCGGCTCGCACACCAGGTCGAGATGCATCCGGCCCGGTGCTGCCTCGCCGCGTTGGATGCCAAGACGCCGCACGCCAGCGGGGTCGCTCAGCACGATCCAACGGTCGCCGTCTTCGCGCTCGGTCTCGGTCAGGCCGAGTGCCGCGCTCCAGAACTGCGCCGAACGATTCGGTGACGGAGCATCGAGGGTGACCAGATCGAACCGAGTTGCCACGTCAGTTCATGCTCCCGACTCAACGGCGGCGAGCGTCAACACCACCTGCAGCAGCACATTGGCCCCCGCCTCGATGTCGGCGGGGTGCGTGTACTCGGCAATGTTGTGCGACAGACCGTTCACGCTGGGCACGAACACCATCGAGGTGGGGCACACCCGGGCCATCATCTGCGCATCGTGGCCGGCACCGCTTGGCATCCGCATCACGGAATGTCCCAATCGACGCGCCGTGTCGTCGACCAACTGGATCATCTCCGGGTCGAACTCCACTGGTTCGAAGCGGGCCAACGTGCGCTGGCGGACATCGACACCTTCAGCGGCGGCCGCGTCGCTCAACAACTGTTGGAAGCGTGCCTCGGCCTGTCGCAGCAGCTCCTCGTCGGTGTTGCGCAAGTCGACCGTGAGGGTGACAGACGCAGGCACCACATTGACCAGGTTGGGATGAAACTCCAGCCGACCAACGGTTGCCACCTGGCTGCCACCCATCTCCGTTGCGATGGCCCGCACGCCGCTCACCACCGCAGCGGCCACGACGCCCGGGTCGCGACGCAAGCGCATGGGGGTGGTGCCTGCGTGGGCCGACTGGCCGGTGAGGGTGAGCTCCGTCCACGAAATGCCCTGCACCCCGGTGACCGCCCCGATGGTGACGCTTTCGTCTTCGAGCACCGGCCCCTGCTCGATGTGCAACTCGACGAACGCCCGCGGTGCCCCGGCCGCCGGGCACGGAAGCGGACCGGCGTACCCGATGCGCTGCAGCTCGTCGCCGAGACGTGCCTCGTCGTCGGCGGCCTGCACGTCGAGTGCTTCCTCCAGCGCCATGCCGCCCACGTACACCAGGCTGCCCAACATGTCGGGCTGGAACCGTGCGCCCTCCTCGTTGGTGAAGAAGGCCACCGCCAACGGGTGCCGCAAGCGTGTGCCCGAGCCGAGCACGGTCTCCACCACTTCCAACCCACCGAGCACCCCGAGGTTGCCATCGAACCAGCCACCCGTGCGCACCGTGTCGATGTGGCTGCCCATCATCACTGGGGCAGCGCTTGGGTCGGTGCCCGGCCACACGGCCACGACGTTTCCCACCGCATCGATCGAGACGTGCCCACCGATGTCGCGCATCCAGCCCACCACCAGATCGCGTCCTTGCCGGTCGGCGTCGGAGAGCGCCAGGCGAGCGTTGCCGCGCTCGCCGTTGGGGCCGTGCACCGCACCCACTTCACCAAGCGCTTCCAGCCGACGCCACAGGCGGGCACCATCGACGCGCAACTCCTGCGGCGCAGTCATGCAGGCCTGCCGTAGTTGAACGCAGCGATCTCTCGCAGCGCCTCACCGACGGCCTGCACCGACCCCTCGAAGAGCGTGCGGCCCAGTTCGGCGGTGGCCTGCGTGGGGTCGCCGATGTAGCCGTCGGGGAAGAAGTCGTTGCTCAGCCAGCCGAAGCTCACCCGACCGCCGAAGCGGACGTACTGGTTCAGGGCGATTGCCTCGGGCACTCGGCGCTCGGCGAGATCCATCCGCACCAGGTGCGGTGCGAGGTGCAGCATGATCGACGTCTCGTCGGTGCCACCGTGCACGCCCATGCCCAACTCGCCGGCAGCCGATGCTCCGCCCTGATCCGGTGGAACGCCCGGATGCGCGAGAAAGGTCATCAGCCCATGAGCCAGGCGCAGTTCACGGTTGGCCACGTTCACCAATGCGCTGTTGCCGCCATGCCCATTGAGGAACACGAGGCGCTTGGCCGGCGTGGTGGCAATGCACCGCCCGAGATCGTCGAGCACGGCCAGCAGCGTCTGCGCGCTGAGCCACACGGTGCCCGGGCTCCAGGCATGCTCGTTGCTCTTCGTATACTCCAAGGTGGGCAGCAGCCACACATCCAGTTCATCGCCCACGGCTGCCACGGTGGCCTCGGCAACGGCGGTGGCGATGACGCTGTCGGTGCTGAGCGGCAGGTGCGGGCCATGCTGCTCCACGGCTCCGAGCGGCTGCACGATGATGCTGCGCTCAGTGAGCAGCGAGGCCACCTGTGGCCCGGAGAGGTCGGGAAGGTAACGAACGCGAGTCACGTGTGCACGTTACCGGTGGGTCGCCGCGGCGCCCGGCAGAATGGTCGCTGATGAGTGCCACGCCGACTTCCTCCACCGTTCAGGCCTCCACCGCAACTCACGACTTCGACGCCATCGTGGTGGGTGGCGGCCACAACGGCTTGGTGTGCGCGGCCTACCTCGCTCGCGGCGGAATGCGCACCCTGCTCATCGAGGCCCGCGCTGATGTCGGTGGCACTGCTACCAGTGAGGTGTGGAGCAACGCCACGGTCAACATCTGCAACTGTGATCACCTCACGTTCCGCACCACACCTGTCATTGACGAACTGCGTCTGGCCGACCATGGCTTGCGCTACCTCAACCTCGATCCGGCTGGCCTCAACATGGCCTGGAGCGGTGGGCCTGCCTGGGCGGCGTACCACTCGGTGGAGCGCACCGTGGAGTCCATCGGGCGCTCGTACCCGCACGAGGTCGACGGATATCGCCGGTACCTCAAGGCAGCCATGCCGGCCGTGCGGATGGTGCTCGACGCTGCCAACGATCCGCCCCGCTTCCGCAGCCTCACCCGCAAGGTGGCCGCTCGGCGCGGCCGTGGTCTGTCCACTCTGTTCCGCTGGAGTCGCCGCAGTTCAGCCGACGTGATGCGCGAGTTCTTCACCACCGACGCGCTCCAAGCACCCGGTTTGGTGGTGGGGCCAATGGTGTGGGGCATCTCGCCCGAACTGAAGGGCAGCGGTCTGGGTGCGCTGAGCTATGCGATGCGCCACGTCGCCACCGTCGGCCGCCCAGTGGGCGGCAGCGGCGAAGTACCACGCACGCTGCGCGCCGCGTTCGAGGCAGCCGGTGGCACGGTGCGAGTGGGCACCAAAGTGCAGGCCATCACATGTGAGGGCCCCGCCGTACGCGGCGTCACCCTCGACGACGGCGCGGAGGTGACGGCTGGCGTGGTCGTCAGCGCCTGCAACCCGCACGAGACCTTCCTCCATTGGCTGCGCAACCCGCCACCGCAGGCCAAGAATCTCGTCGATCGGTGGCGCGCCGTCCCCCACGCCGATGGCTACGAGTCGAAGATCGACGCCGTGCTCAACAAGGTTCCTCGCCTACGGCCCGTCGTGGAGGCCGGTCTCGACGACGACCTCGCGGCCTCCGCGGTGATCGCCCCATCGATCGCCGACATGCACCGCGGTTTCGAGATGATGAACCGCGACGGCACTGTGCTCGACCAGCCAGGTTTCATTGCCAACGTCCCGTCGGTCGACGACCCTTCGCTCGCTCCGGCGGGCCAGCACGTGCTCAGCCTCGAAGCCCTGTTCACCCCGTACGCATTTCCCGGCGGCTGGGCGTCGTCGCCTGAGCCCAAGCGCTGGCTCGATCTGTACGGCGAGATGGTGGGGCCAGAGTTCGCGTCGTCGGTGGTCGACTGGCGGGCGATGACCCCCGACCGCTACGAGCGCGAGTTCCATCTCCCCCACGGCCACGCAACAAGCTTCGCCGGCGGCCCGTTGGCGGCGCTGCGCAACGACGACCCCGAGCTCACTCGCTACGAGACGCCGGTGAAAGGGCTGTACCTCACCGGTGCCGCCACCTTCCCTGGTGCAGGTGTGTGGGGAGCCAGCGGCCGCAATGCCGCACTCGTCGTGCTCGAACAACGCTCCTGACGTGTAGGACCGCCGCTCGGGCGAGGGTCAGGCGTCCTTGACGCTCCAGTCGCGCTTGGCTACCGGGTCCTTGTCGCTCCAGGGGAAGTTGATCCACAGGTCGGTGTGCTTCCAGACGTAGTCGCACTTCACCACCGAGTGGCTCTTCTCGTAGAGGCACGCGGTGCGCACCTCGGCCACCTTCCCCTCACAGAAGTCGAGCACGCTGCGCAAGGTGTGGCCCGTGTCGGCCACGTCGTCGGCGATGAGGATCTTGAAGTGACTGGCGTCGACGAAGTCGGGAGCCGGCGGCAGGATGCGAGGCACTTCGAGGCGCTCATCCACCCCGGTGTAGAACTCGACATTCATCGTGTACACGTTCTTCACGCTGAGCGCATAGCCAAGCGCACCACCGATGAGGAGGCCGCCACGAGCGATCGACAAGATCATGTCGGGCTCGTAATCGTCGGCCACCTGCTGAGCCAGCTCTCGCGAGGCTGTTCCGAACACTTCCCACGTCATGATTTCGCGCACGTCAGACATCGGCGCCAACCTAACCGATGAGCAGGCTGCGCATGAAAGACCGGCTCGCCATTCGTCGGCTCAGAGGCAGATGTCGCCCGGGCGCACCGGCACTCGCGGCAACTCGCGGCCGACGGCATCGCGAATCGCGGCCACCACCGCAGGCGTGGAGCTGACGGTGGGCGGCTCGCCCACGCCCTTGGCCCCCAACGGAGCGAGCGGCTCGAGTTCCTCCACGAACGACACTTCGACGTCGGGCATGTCGAGGAACGTGGGCAGCAGGTAGTCGGTGAAGGAGGCGTTCTTCACGATGCCATCCACCTGCAGCAGTTCCTCCATCACCGCCAAGCCCAGGCCTTGGGCGATGCCACCCTCCACTTGGCCGAGGGCGACCACCGGATTGAGCACGCGACCGACGTCTTGCGAGGTGGCAATCTGCACCACCTTCACCAAGCCCAGTTCCGTGTCGACATCCACCACGGCGCGGTGCGCGGCGAACGCGAACGCGGTGTGGCAGTTGCCCTGGCCGTCTTCGTCGAGGTCTTCAGTGGCCGGATGGTGGTACTCGAACGTCTCATCGAACTCCACACCGGCGCTGGCCTCCACCACCGGCAGACGCAGCACACCGGCCGGATGCACCACCTCGTCGCCGTCGATGACGAGTTCGCCCGCGGGAACGTTGTGCAGCGCGGCAACGTGAGCGAACAGACGGTCGCGCACCAAGAGGCACGCGCCCTGCACCGCTCCACCGCTCATCCATGTCTGCCGCGAGGCCGACGTGGAGCCGGCCGACCCGACCTCGGTGTCGATGCGGTCGAGCACCACCTCATCGACCCCGAGCACCGAGCGGGCGATCTGCTGAGCAAGGGTGACGAAGCCCTGCCCCACCTCGACCGTCGCGAACTTGACGTGAGCGACTCCGTTAATCAGACGCACGCGAGCCGTAGAGAAGTCGTCGAAACCTTCGCTGTACATCAGGTTCTTGATGCTGATGCCGTAGCCGATGCCTCGGCGCACGTGCACCGCATCTGCGGTGAGTCCCGTTCCGCCGGGCAGACACAGCGGGTCGCCGTCGCGGCCGCCCACCGGTTCGTCGGGCAGCGGCATCGCGGCCACCTCACGGATGAGACGCTCCACCGGGGCCACGCTCTCCATGACCTGCCCGGTGATGAGTCGGTCGCCGGTGCGCATTGCGTTGCGAAGGCGAACCTCCACCGGGTCGAGCCCGCACGCGACCGCAAGCTTGTCCATCTGGCTCTCGTGGGCGAAGCACGCCTGCACCACGCCAAACCCGCGCATTGCGCCGCTGGGCAAGTTGTTCGTGCGCACCGCCCAACCGTCGACCGTGGCGTTGTCGCAGCGGTACGGGCCCTGCGTGTGGGTGATGCCGTTCACCAGCACGGCCGACGACGTGCTGGCGTATGCGCCCCCGTCGAACACGAACCGAGCTTCGATGCGCCGGATGGTGCCGTCGTGGTGAGCGTGGTGTCGCATCCACACCGTGCACGGGTGACGATGCACATGCCCGAGGAAGCTCTCGTGACGGTCGTAGGCCATGCGCACCGGCCGCCCGGTTCGCAACGCAAGGAGGCACGTGTGCACCTGCAGGCTGATGTCTTCACGCGCGCCGAACGCACCGCCCACCCCGCCGAGCACCAGTCGCACCTTCTCGTCGGGCATTGCAAGGCACGCCGCGATCTGGTGGCGATCTTCGTGCAGCCACTGAGTGGCCACCACCAACTCCACACCGGCTCCGTCGTGGTCGGGCGTGGCCATCGCAGCCTCCAGCCCAAGGAAGGCTTGGTCTTGGCGGCCGATCTCGTAGGTGCCTTCGACGACAACCGGGCCTTCGATGGTTTGATCGCCGCGCACGATGCGCTGGTGGCGCACCACGTTGCCATCGGGGTGGATGGGCGGAAACGTGCCATCGACTGCACGCTCGGGATCGGTGAGCGGCTCGAGCACCTCGTACTCCACCACGATGGCCGCGAGGGCCCGGCGGCAGGTGGCCGGATGGTCGGCTGCCACCGCCGCGATCGGCTCGCCCACGTAGCGCACGACCTCGGCAGCGAACACGGGCTGGTCGGAACTGATGAGCCCGTAGGTGGGCTTGCCCGGCACGTCGGCGGC
>DMQJ01000341.1:0-603 GCA_003455715.1 Acidimicrobiaceae bacterium
GTCACCCACGTGAAGATGGGCAGCGACTGGTTGCGGCGCATCACCGAGAACGACCCCGAGCGCCGCAAGAAGGCCCTCGAGTTCCAGCAGGTGGTCGACAAGATCTTCTCGTTCGGCGGCACCCGCAGCGACTCAAAGGAAAGCCCCATCGGTCTGGCTCGGCGCTTCCGTGAGCTTGCTGGCTTCACCGACACCGAGGTGGAAGACATCGCCGAGATGAGCCTGAAGGCGTTGGAGGAGCGCAAAGCCTTCGCCGCCGCCGCGCTTGCCGGCGACTCGAGCGCCGCGCCGGCATGACCGTCACCGTCACCCCGCAGGAGTTCCGTTTCGTCCACTTCGACGCGGCCGAGACTGCACGCATCGCTGCCGACGTCGCGGCGCTGCTCGGTGTGGATCGTCCGGTGCGCATCGAGATCGACGAGACCACTCCGCTGGCCCGCACCCGCATCGAGCTGGGTGACGAGATCGTGCTGCACATCGAGAGCGGGGCGTTCGAAGACACCAAGCGTCCTCGGCACCAGAGCGAGGCCACCACTGCCGCCAGCCTGGGCCGCTGTCTCTTGAAGGCACGCGACCGGCTCAGCGGCGGGGTCGGTGGGGGGC
>DMQJ01000341.1:784-2449 GCA_003455715.1 Acidimicrobiaceae bacterium
CCCGGCTCAGCGGCGGGTTCGGTGAGGCACCGCCCGACGCCGACCTCTCGCTGCAACAGACGGCGGCGTGGGACACGTATTGCGCAGCACGCCTCGCCCGGCTGGGTCTCACCGTCAACCAGCAACGCTGGCGCTACAACTACCGCAACCGCTTCGGCTTCACCGACGCCGCTGATGCAGCATTCGAGACGGTGTGGGCCGCCGACGGTCTCACCTGGGGCGAACTACAGGCCATCACCGGCGCTGCCGCCAGTTGAGCGACGGCACCGTCGTGGGTGGCGGTCAGGCGAGCACGCACCCGGCTGCGTAGGTGCTCATCAAGGTGGTGTCCTCGAACACCGACTCCGGGGTGGCCTGGTAGTCCAGCTGGTCGATGATCGCTGCCTCGTACACCCCTCCCGACGACAGACCGTCCGGGCTCACCGACCAACGGAAGCAGCGAATGGTCGTGGTCGCATCAGCCTCGTTGGCAACACCGATGAGCTGCAGGGTGACGGCGAAGCCGTCGTCGCTGGCGTCGACCACGATGAGCGACAGGCGGTCGATCCCTCCGAACGATGCCTCCAACTCAGCATCGGTGGCTGGAATGTCGGACAGCATTCGGTTGATTCCCACCCAGTTGCCCTCGGCGAGGCGATCGGCGAACAACTGCGCAAAGGGCAGCGCGTCGTCGGCTCGGTCCATCGAGAGCCCACTCGGCAACGGGTCGCTGACGACGAGGCTGGCACCCGGCCCGAAGAACTCCGACTCGGTCGGGACTGCGGTCGTTTCGGCCACCGTCGGCGAGGTCGTGGTGATCGAGACGGTCGTGGTGGGCTCGCCGGCGGAGGCAGCGGTGGTGGTACCCACCGTGTCGACAGACTCGGTGGACGGGTCGTCGTCGCCACCAAGCAGCAGCGCCAACCCGCCGCCGATGAGCGCAGCCACCACCAACACGGCAATGACCACCTTTGGTGACGGGTTGGACCGTTTCTCCGTCTGAGGTTCGACGAGAGCCGTGAGAGGCGGCACTCCCGCCGGCGGTGGAGCCAGCGGCCGAGGTGCAACGGCTGGCGGCGGCAAGGGCGACGGCGAGGTGGTCACCCCGTCGTCGCCGCTCGGGGTCGGAGGAGGTAGCACGGGCGCAATCTACATCCGCTCGCTGACGCCGCCGGACGGGAGGAGGTCGCGTCAGACGCATGGCCACTCCGCTCCGTCGTCGACCATGGCCGTGGGCAAGACTGCCCATCCATGAGCAGCATGCGTCTCTCCACGATCGCCGTGAACGGCGTCGAACTCGTCGTGCACGAAGCGGGCGATCCCGCCAACCCCACCGTGGTGCTCAGCCACGGCTTCCCCGAGTTGGCGCACAGCTGGCGGCACCAGATGGCCCCGCTGGCCGAGGCCGGCTACCACGTCATCGCCCCCGACCAACGCGGCTACGGCCACTCCAGCGCGCCCCGCGAGGTGAGTGCCTACGGCACCGACAACCTCACCGCCGACCTGTTCGCGCTGCTCGACCACTACGGCAAGGCCGACGCCATCTTCGTCGGCCACGACTGGGGCGGCTTCGTCGTCTGGCAGATGCCGCTGCGCCATCCCGGTCGCGTCGCCGGCGTGGTCGGTGTCAACACGCCGCACTGGGATCGCGCGCCGATGGATCCGATCGAGCTGTTCCGCCAGCGC
>DMQJ01000341.1:2516-9282 GCA_003455715.1 Acidimicrobiaceae bacterium
ACGCCCACGACTGGGGCTCGATGGTGGTGTGGGAGGCCGCCCGCTACCAGCCCGAGCGGGTGAAGGCCGTCGTGGGCGTGAGTGTGCCCTACGCCGAGTGGCCGGGGCCGCCCACCCAACTGATGCGCATGGTGTACGGCGACCGCTTCTTCTACATCCTCTACTTCCAGCAGGTCGGTCCGCCGGAGGCCGAACTCGATGCCGACCCACGCGACACGATGGCCAAGGTGCTCTACGGCGCGTCCGGTGTGGCCACCGCCGGGCGGGAGATGCCCACCGAGTTGCCGCCCATGGAGGGCACCGGGTTCCTGACGATGATGAGCGAACCTCCGGCGTTGCCCTACACCGGCCCCGAAGGTCCGTGGCTCACCGCCGACGACCTCGACATGTACGCCGCCGAGTTCGCCCATAGTGGCTTCTTCGGCCCGGTGAGTTGGTATCGCAACCTCGACGCCAACGCCGAGCGCGGGGCGGGCCTCGGCGCCGATCGACTCACCATGCCCAGCTACTTCATCACCGGCGAGAGCGACGTGGTGCGCCTCATGGACCCCACCGGTCCCGAGCGCATGCGCAACCTGCTGCCCGACTACCGCGGCGAAACCATCATCCCCGGGGCCGGCCACTGGGTGCAGCAGGAAACCCCTCACGCGTTCAACGACGCGCTGTTGGGGTTCCTGCGGTCACTGTGAGATGCCGGCGGTCGGGACACGTCGCGGATCGGCGCCCGGCCGGGCGTTCCATCCACTGCAGTCGCCCACGCCGCAAGAGTTGGTTCAGCACCTGTCGTAGCTCCGCGACGGGCAAGCCAAGCGCTTCCAACTCGCGCGCGGTGGCACCACCGCTGCATTCCACCGCAACCAGCACGGCGCGTTCGGAGGCGTCGTCGACCTCGGCTGCAAGCCACCGCTCGTTGAGGAGGTGCACTCGCTCGGTGCACCTCGCGGCGCCGGTGGTGGAGGCGCTCACTGCGTAACGGATGAAGGGAGCCGCATCCAGCGCGTCAGGGTCGTAGACACCGCACCGCTGTCCTTCCTGCAGCGCGTTGATGTAGGCGGCGCGGGCGACCGACCACTGCTCCAACGACCCCCAGTCGATGCCGGCGGCAAGGTCGTCGGCACCCACGGCCAGCGAGAGCGCGCGGGCAACCCTGCCGTTGCCGTCAACGAAGGGATGAATGCACAGCATGGTGAAGGTGAGCCACGCCCCGCGCACGACGCCTGGCGCCGGCGCGTCGGCTGCCATCGCCACGGCGTCGCCCACCATTGCTTCCACCTGTTCGGCCGACGGGTGGCGAAACGGGTTCACCGCGGCGTTCCATCCAGTGGGCGTGACGCGGTACATGCCCGCATTGGTCTCCCGCCCCGACGGGTTGAGTCCTTCGAGGAGTGCGTGCAGCACACACGGCGTGGAGGGCGCAAGCACCGATGAGAGTCGACCGAGCCGACGCATTGCGGCGCGGGCATCGAGGTGGCGAAAGGCCGCCGATGCCCCGGCGATGCGGAGCTCCTGCTCGTGTGTGAGGTGCGCCCGGGCGGGTGGAAACCGTCGGATGTCGCCGTCGGCGAGCTGCACCGGCTGGACGTAGGCCAGTGCTTCCACCAGCTGCCGCCGTTGGAGGGCGGTGAACACGTCACGCACGCCCGAGGGCGCCGCGCCAAGCGCTGCCGCCAAGGTGTCGTGCGCGGCGGAGTGCTCGGCGAGCAACGCCGCCGGGGCTGCAGGAAGGGCCGGAACCCTCATGGTTGGGCGTCGGCAGGGATCACCACTGCCACCACGGCGGTCGGCACACCGAGGGCGCCTTCCACCGACTCCGGGGTGAGATAGCAGCGATCGTCGGCTGTCTGCTGCGCCACCAGCCCGTGGCGGCCGGCGACCCTCACCAACTCGGCCACCGCCTCCAACCCGTCGACGGCCAGCACCAGCTGGCTGAGGCGAGGCGAGCGATCGGCCAGGAAGTCGCCCTCGCCATCGGCCGCGGGGCACAAGAGGGTCAGCACGAGCCCTCCCAGATCGACCGTGGCCACCTCCCCAGGAACCAGCGTGGCCGGCCCTCGACTGAGCAGGGTGAGACCAAGCACGTCGCAACACAGCTCCACGGCACGATCGAGGTCGGCGACGATGAGTTCCATCCCAACGGCCCTGGGCAGCGATTGCACCACGGGCGTACTGTAGTGGTGCGGCTGGAGACAAGGCCGCCTGTTGGAAGTGAGGTGCGCCATGAAGAAGCGGACCGTGACCATGGATGTGGTGGAGGAGACAACGGCCGATCGCCGAGCCTTTCTCAGTAAGGCCGCGATGGCTGCAGCGGTGACTGCCGTGGCCGGAATTGCGGTGTCGGACGACGCCAGAGCCAGCAACGGCGACACCCTGTATGTCGGAGGTACCCACACCGGTACCGCCACCACCAGCCTCAGCGGCGGCAGCACGTTCAAGGTCTCGAACGGCACCACCGCCAACAACGCCGCCATCGTGGGTAGCCAGTCGGTCGACGGCTACATCGGCGTGTACGGCGAGTCGACGGGCACCAGCGGCGGCAGCGGTGTGTACGGCAAGTCCACCAGCACTCAGGGCCGTGGCGTGTACGGCCTGTCCACCAACTCCGACGGCATCGGGGTGTACGGCGAACACGCAGCTGGCGGCACGTCGGCTGGCACCGGTGTGCTCGGCGTGTCGAGCGCAGGCGCAGGCGTGGTGGGCCGCGGCACCACCGTCGACCTCCACGCCGACGGGACCGGCCGGGTGCTACTCGACTCCGCCGGTGCTGCCAGCCCGCCGACCACCGGAACCGTCGGCACCCTCGCCCGCGATGCAGGCGGCAGCATGTGGGTGTGCGTGGCCACCAACACGTGGCGTCGCATCGCCGGACCCACCGTGGCCGGCGCCCTCGTGCCCATAACGCCGACGCGTGTGTACGACTCCCGCCAGGCGTTGCCCACGCCGGGCAAGCTCGCCGCGGGCAGCAGCCGCACCGTCTCGGTGAAGGACGGACGCGATCCAGTGGGCGGCGCCGTCACCACACCGAACCTGGTGCCTGTCGGCGCTCGCGCGGTGACGGCCAACGTCACCGTGGTGGGTACGGTCGGCACCGGATACCTGACAGTGAACCCCGGCGGCACGCTTGCCGTCACCGCATCGACCATCAACTGGTTCGCCTCGAACCAGATCCTGGCCAACGGCGTGCTGCTTCCGCTCAACGACAACCGTCAGGTGACGGTGATCTGCGGCGGCGTCGCCGGCGTGGAGACGAACTTCATCATCGACGTGACGGGCTACTACCTCTGAGCCCTCAATTGCAGAACCACTAGTTGCTGCTGACGACATCCATTCGTTGACGGAACTCCCGGATGCCGTCGCGGTCGCCGAGGATGAGCAGTCGGTCGTCGGCTGCTAGCACGGTCGAGCCGGTGGGAACGGTGAACTCGCCGAGATGTTCGATGAGCACGATCATTGTTCCTGCCGGCAGACCGAGCTCTACCAGCGCGGTACCGGTGATGGCGGAACCGGCAGGCACCACCAACTCCTCCAACGTGGCACCCGGTGGCTGGAGCGAACGTGGCTGGATAGGCCAGGCCGCGCGCCGTTCGAGCGGCGCGCTCACCCCCAGTAGGCGTGCCGCCAAGGGAATCGTGGTGCCCTGCAGCGCCACGGAGATGAGCACGATGAAGAAGACGGTATCGAAGATGAGGTTGGCGTTGGGGGCCTTCTCCATGAGCGGGAAGGTGGCGAGGATGATGGGGGCTGCCCCGCGCAGACCCACCCACGAGATGAGGGTTCGTTCGCGCCACGGCACCCTGAACGGTACGAGGGTGAGAAACACCGCCACCGGCCGAGCCACCAGCACCAAGGCGGCCGCAATGAGCAGGGCTCGCCATGCGACGGTGGGCAACTCGGAAGGGAACACGAGCAGGCCGAGCACCACGAACATGCCGATCTGCGCCACCCAGGCGATGCCGTCGTGGAAGCGGCTGAGGCTGTTCTTGTGAATGAACCGTCGCTGCGCCATCACGATGCCGGCGATGTACACCGCAAGGAACCCCGAACCCTGCGCCGCGGTGGTGGCCGCAAAGATGGCACCCACCAAAGCGAGCGACATCACCGTGTACAGGCCGTCGTGGTCGAGACGGATGCGGTTGAGCGCCCACACCGCGACGCGTCCGCCGCCGAGGCCGGCGAAGGCTCCGATCGCCATCTGAGCAACGAAGAGCGGGATGAAGTCGAGTGGTTCGCTCGATGGGTTGGTGACCAGTTCCAGGAACCCGATGGTGAGAAACACCGCCATCGGGTCGTTGCTGCCCGACTCGAGTTCAAGGAGTGGCCGAAGGTTGCCGCGCAGGCTGACGCTGCGCGAGCGCAGCACCGAGAACACGGCCGCGGCGTCGGTGGACGAGATGATGGCCCCGATGAGGAGGCCCGACTCCAGCGGCAGGTCGAACGCCCACGATGCAACGACGCCCGACAGCAGCGCAGTGATCAGCACGCCCATCGTGGCCAGCGCGATGCCCTGCTTCATCACCGGGCGAATCTCGTCCCAGTTGGTCGAGATGCCACCGCTAAAGAGGATGAAGGCCAGCGCCACCACGCCCAGCGTCTGTGCCACCTCAGCGTTGTCGAAGTAGATGCCACCCGGACCATCCGACCCAGCCAGCATTCCCACCCCGAGGAACACGAGGAGGCCGGGAATGCCAAGGCTCGACGACAGGCGGCTGGCCACCACGCCGAGCAGCAACAACAGCGAGGCGACGAGAACGAGGATGGTGCCGCTCAACGCGAACCCCTAGGCGGCAATCCGCAGATCATCCGCTCAGGAAACGCACGGCGTCGCTCATCGAGCCCGGCCGACCCACCACCACCAACCGGTCGCCCGGCTGGCACGGCCGACTGGGATCCGCCTCGACGAGTTCAGGGGTGTCGTCGCGGATGACGGCGACCACCATGGCGTTGTCGGGGTCGGGCAGGTTGAGGTCGTGCACCCGTCGGCCCACCGCAGGGGAACCGGCAGGGAGCGTGACGGTGCGTAGGTTGGCCGCGTCGACGGCCTGCTCGTCGGGCGAGGCCTGCACGACGAAGCGGATGCCAGACAGCAGCGCTCCGAGCGTGGTGGCCTCAGCCGCCGACAGGTGGATGGTGGCCGCAGATTCGTCGGCCCCCGGCAGCACGACGCCAAGCTGCCGATCGGCGGAGCGTGCGTCGGAGTGGATGCTGAGCACCGTGCCGTCGCTGAGGGTCAGCTGCATGAGACGCGCTTGGCCCGGAAGCGGATGCTCGCGGACATGGACCTCGTGGTCGATGTGCTGCGACACCGCCGCCTCGCTATCGGTCCTGCAGCTTGGCGAGCAGACGCAGCAGCTCGAGGTACAGCCACACCAGCGTCACCAGCAGGCCGACGGCCGCAACCCACTCCATGCCCTTCGGCAGGCGCTGCTTGGCGCCGCGCTCGATGAAGTCGAAGTCGAGCAGCAGGTTGAAGGCCGCGAGGCCCGCAGCGAACACGCTGAACAGGATGCCGATGGCGTTGGCCTCACGATGGAATGCGCCCAGGTCGGGGCCGAACAGGCTGACGATGAAGGTGATGCCGTAGAACAGCATGAGACCCATCGTGGCGGCCATGACGACGCTGCGCAGTTTCTCGGTGACCTTGATGATGCGGGTGCGGTACAGCACCAGCATGGTGAGCGCCACCGCGAGGGTGGCTCCGACGGCCTGCACCACGATGCCGCCTCCGTACACCTCGTTGTAGGCCTTGGAGATGGCGCCGACGAACACGCCTTCGGCCAACGCGTAGATGGGTGCCAGCACCTTGGCCCACATCGGCTTGAAGTAGAGCACGATGATGCAGACGAAACCGACGACGACGCCGATCATGGCCGCGGGCGGGAAGCCGCTGCCGACTTCCACCAGGTTCCAGCCCACCACTGCGGCACCGAGCAGCAGCACCATGAGCACGCCGGTAGCGGTGACGGTGCCGGTGACCGTCATGGTGTCGGCGTTGGACTGCCAGGGGCTGACCTGGTCGTCGATGGGCGTGGAACGCATCGTCGACGGGTCGGGCGCCGCCCAGCCGGGCTGGTTGGCGGCATGGCGGAACGACTTGTCGTTGAGGACGGGGTTCGACATCGGGGACCTCCTACGGGCCGGGTTGCCGGACAGTGTGCGAAGGATAACCCGCGAAACCGTGCTGGTCGTGCGCAGCTCAGCGAAGGTCGTGCGCGCTCGGGCCGTCCCACAGATCGATGTCGGGTGGGCTGGTGAGCAGGCCGGCACAACTGCGGGCCATCTCCACCATCACCGCACTGTCGAAGTGGGTGCGCTGGGCCTCGAACGAGTCCCACTTCTCGATCACCAGGAAGCGGCCGGGCTGGGTGACCGACGAGCACAGATCGACATTGCGGCAACCTGGCTCCATTCGGGTGAGCACGACGTACTTGCTGAGCACCGCCAGCAACCCGGCCGGGTCGGCTGCATCGAACCGCAGCGACACGATCGCCAACTCCACCTCTGCGGGGCCCTGAACCTGGTCAGTCACCTCAACGAACCTAGTCGCGAAATCGCTTGTGAATCCGTGCACAGGGGTTGAGGGGCTTGACGACGTCGGTATCGTGACCGGATTCCGGGGTTCCGGCGAACCCCAGGCGCCCAGCGCAGGCGGCCGAGCCGCTCAGTCCACCACCGAAGAGTTCGAGGAGCAATCGTGGCCAAGGATCGGGTGGAACGGGACGAAGAGGCGCCGGCGACCCCCTAACCCACCGTCAGCCGGCCGTACACCCTG
>DMQJ01000191.1 GCA_003455715.1 Acidimicrobiaceae bacterium
CGGCAGTTGGTGCGAGCGCCCGCCAGCGGTGATGGCGGGTCATCTGCAACGCGAACACGATGCCGGTGAACGGCACGCCGAACACCGCGCCCCAGCCGCCGGCCAGCGACGCGGCGATGAGCGTGCGCCGGTCGTCGTGGCTCAGCCGGGCGACGGTGGCTGCCGTGTCGGTGACCGACCCCGCCATCTGCAGTGCGGCGCCCTCACGTCCGACGGAGGCGCCCACGACGTGACCGGCGATGGATCCACCGAAGATCATCGGTGCCATACGGGCGGGCACCCCGTGGGTGAACACGTTGGCCTGTTCGATCACCGCGGGCGTGCCGCCCTTGGCTCGGCCACCCTTGTAGAAGTAGGCACCACCGACAACGAGCCCGCACAACGGCAGCAACCACACCAGCCACTCGTGCGCCAGCCGAGTACGTGTGGCCCAGTCGAGCGACCTCAGGAACGCATAGGAAATGAGCCCGGTGAGCGCCCCGCCGATGGCAGCGAACAGCAGCAGCCGCAGTGTGGCGAACGTGCGACTGGGGCGAGGCGCCGACGACATCTGCGTCAGGCTAGGGGCACCCGGCGGAGCCGTGCGCATGGACCGACGGTCGTGAGCGACTTGCGTTGGTCGCCTATGCTGCGCCGCCTAGACGGAGGGAGACCGGCTATGCGTCGGCAGTTCGGGATGATGTTGTTGGTGGTCGCCATGGTGGCGGGGTTGCAGGTGGCGAGTCCCCCGATCGTCACGATGGCGTCGGGTGCCGGTGAGACCACCATGGTGCGTTTGGAGGGCCTCTCCGATCGGATCACCGTCGGCGACCTCCACACCTGCGTCATCCTCGACAGTGGCGATGTCAGTTGCTGGGGTTCGGGTGGCTTCGGCCGACTCGGCTACGGCAACTCCAATGACATCGGTGACGACGAGATGGCGGCCGACAACCCCGTCAACGGTGGCATCCTCGACCTGCCCGGTGACCGTCCCGCCGTCGCGATCGTCGCCGGCGGCGCGCACACCTGCGCGTTGCTGGATGATGGCAAGGTCACCTGCTGGGGCTACAACGGCTATGGGAATCTCGGCTACGGCAACACCAACGAGATCGGCGACGACGAGATGCCCGCGGCGAACCCAGTCAATGGCGGGATCGTTGCTCTGCCCGGCGGCCGACCCGCCGTTGCGATCGCTGCCGGCAGCACCCACAACTGCGCCCTGCTGGACAATGGCACGGTCACGTGCTGGGGCGATGGCGGCCTCGGCAAACTCGGCTACGGCAACACCAACAACATCGGCGACGACGAGACGCCTGCCGCCAACCCTGTGAACGGGGGCCTCGTCGCCCTGCCCGGAGGCCGCACAGCCGAGGCGATCACCGCTGGCGACTCCCACACCTGCGCGTTGCTCGACAACGGAACCATCACCTGCTGGGGTTTCGGTGTTTCCGGCCGCCTTGGTTACGGCAACATCGCGAGCATCGGCGACGACGAGACGCCTGCCGCCAACCCTGTGAGCGGCGGCATCGTTGCCCTGCCTGGTGGGCTGACCGCCCTTGCGGTGTCCGCCGGCTTTGCGCACACGTGTGCGTTGCTCGAGAACGGCACCGTCACCTGCTGGGGTCTCGGTGCTTCTGGCCGCCTTGGTTACGGCAACATCGCGAGCATCGGCGACGACGAGACGCCTGCCGCCAACCCGGTGAGCGGCGGGATCGTCGGCTTCCCAGACGGGCGCCCTGCCACCGCCGTCACTGTGGGCCAGGACCACACGTGCGTTCGGCTCGATGACGGGCACGTCGTCTGCTGGGGCGTCGGCGCCTTCGGCAGGCTCGGCTACGGCAACTCCAACAACATTGGCGACGACGACACGCCAGTTGGCAACCCCTCCCACGGGTACACCGTCGCTCTTCCAGGCGGCCACACCGCGGCTGCCGTGACGGCGGGCGGGTTCCACACGTGTGCGATGTTGGACAACGGCTTGGTCACGTGCTGGGGGAACGGCCTTGTCGGTCAGCTGGGTTTCGGCAACACCACCAACATCGGCGACAACGAGACACCTGCCGAGAACACGACGATGAACGGCATCGTCACCATGCCCGGCTCGCACGCGGTGGCCCAACTCGATGGCGGCGGTGCGCACACATGTGCGCTGCTGGAGAACGGCACCGTCACCTGCTGGGGCTTCGGTTCCAATGGTGAGCTGGGCCACGGCAACACCAACCACATCGGCGACGACGAGACACCGGCGGACAACCCGATGCACGGCGGCATCGTCGACCTCCCCGGCGACCTCACCGCCACGGCCATCACCGCCGGGTTCGTGCACACATGTGCGCTGCTGGCCGATGGCACCGTCACGTGCTGGGGCAACGGCCAGTTCGGTCGCCTCGGCTACGGCAACACGACCTCGATCGGCTTCAACAACTCGCCCGCCGAAAACCCCTTCAACGGCGGCCGCGTCGCCCTTCCCGGCGGCCTCACCGCCACGGCCATCACCGCCGGGGGAAGTCACACCTGTGCGCTGCTCGCCGACGGCACCGTGACGTGCTGGGGCTACAACTCCCTCGGCCAGCTCGGCTATGGCAACACCAACGCCATCGGCGACGACGAGACACCTGCTGCCAACCCTGTGAACGGTGGCGTCGTCGACCTTCCCGGCGACCACACGGCGGTGGCGATCACCGCCGGGAGCAGCCACACCTGCGCAGTGCTCGACGACGGTTCGGTCACGTGTTGGGGCAACGGCTTCGACGGCCGCCTCGGGTATGGCAACACCAATGCAATTGGCGACAACGAGACTCCTGCGACGAACCCGGTGAACGGTGGGCTCGTCGACCTCCCCGGCACCCAGGGCGCCATCGCGATCAGCGCGGGCGAATACCACACCTGCGCGGTACTCGATGACGGCGGCGTGTCCTGCTGGGGAAGTGGAAGCGATGGGCAGTTGGGCTACAACAGCACCAACAGCGTCGGACAGTTCGAGTCGCCGACGGTGTACGGCACGGTCGTTCTCCCTGGGGGTCGCACGGCCACGTCCGTCACCACCGGCGGCTCCCACACCTGCGCCGTGCTCAACGACGGCACGCTGACGTGCTGGGGTCTGGGTTCTTCGGGCCAGCTCGGCTACGGCAACGTCAACAAGATCGGCGATAACGAGACCCCGGCCGGCAATCCCGTCAACGGCGGCATCGTCGATCTCCCCGGCGACCACGACGTCACCATGGTCAGCGCCGGCGGCTATCACACGTGTGCTGCGCTCACCAGCGGCGGCGTCAGCTGTTGGGGCGGTGGCGGCGGTGTGCTCGGTTACGGCAACCCCAATGCCATCGGCGACGACGAGACACCGGCGACCAATCCGACCAACGGTGGACTCATCGAGCTGCCCAACCATCTCTCACCGATCGACTATCGGGCAGTCACGCCGGCACGCCTGCTCGACACCCGCAGCACAGGTGCCACGATCGACGACCAGTTCGAAGCAGGTGGGCAACGAGCGGCCGGCAGCACCCTGCAGCTCGCCGTCGCCGGCCGTGGTGGCACCCCCGCCGATGCCGCCTCGGTCACCCTCTCGATCGCTGCGGTGAGCCCGAGCGCCGTCGGTTACATCACCGTGTGGCCCTGCGCCGAGCCGCAACCGCTCGCGTCGAGCATCAACTACGTGGCCGGTGTGACGACGGCGAACACCGTCATCACCGGCATGGCCGGGGGCGTGTGCATCTTCACCAACAGGGCCACTCACCTCATCGCCGACGTGGTCGGCTTCACCCCGCGGTCCAGCACCTACACGCCGCTCACGCCTGCCCGCTACGCGGACACCCGTGCGACCGGTGCCACGTTCGACGACCAGTACGAGAACCTGGGCACCCTTGCCGCCGGCTCCACCCTCACGCTGCCCATTGCCGATCGTGGCGCTGTCCCCGCTGGCACCGACACGGTGGTATTGAACGTCGCTGCCGTGCTGCCGTCGGCCGGTGGCTTCATCACGGTGCACCCGTGCGGCGTGCCCAGGCCGAACGCCAGCAACATCAACTACATCACGGGCGTCACCGCCGCGAACCTTGTCGTCACGAGCTTGCCCGCCAACGGGGAGGTGTGCGTCTACACGAGCAGCGCAACGCACCTCATCGTCGACGTCGTCGGCTACTTCGCCGACGGCGCGGTACCGGCTCCGCCGATGCTGCGGACGTTCAACCCTGGCCGCCTGGTGGACACTCGTCCGACGGGTGTCACCACCGATGGTCGTTTCACCGACCTCGGCACGCTCACCCCGAACGCCACCAACACGTATCCGATCGCACACCGCTTCCCGCTGGCGAGCGCCGACGTGGTGGTGCTCAACATCACCGCGGTGAACCCGCCCACCGGAGGGTTCGTCACGGTGTGGCCGTGCGATCAGCCGAAGCCGAACGCCAGCAGCCTGAACTACGTCGCCGGCACCAACCGGGCAGTGCAGATCGTCACGGCACTCTCGGCGTCGGGCACCCTCTGTGTGTCCAGCAGCCGGGCGATCCATCTCGTCATCGATGCCTCGGGGTCGACCCTGTAGGGAGACAGGGGAGCAAGAGCACCTCAGGCTTGCGCTGCTCGGCGTCGGCACTCGCGCCTACTACCGTGGATGTGCGACAAATGCAGACGGGAGACCTACGAATGAAACTGTTCCATCGAGTAGCGAAGGTGGCTGCTATGGCCATCGTCGGCGTCACCACCACGAGCGTGGGCATGGTGCACGCCGCGCCACCGAGCAACGACAACTGGAACAACCCCACGGTCGTTGCCGTCAACACGGGGTACGTCGCCAACACGTCGCAGGCCACCACCTCGACACAGGAGAAGAACCTGTACCTGCCGCCGTCATGTGGCAACGTCGTGGTCAAGGGCGTGTGGTACTCGTTCACGCCCACATCCACCGTGTACGCCACAGTGCAGGCGCAGGGGGCCTTTCAGGCCTTCGTTGCCCAGGTCTCCGGTACCCCGACCACCGGGTTGCACGTTGCCGCGTGTGGCCAGACGAAGGTCGACGTCGTGCTGCAAGCCGGGCAGAACTACCGCTTCCTTGTCTACGGTTCCAGCAGCCTGCCGCCGTCGTCCGGCGTTGCGATCTTCCAGGTGAAGTCGCAGGCGCCGCCGCCGCTGATGATCGCCAACATGCCGACAGTGTCGGCTGCCGTCGGCGGTTCGGCCCTGTTCTCCGGCACCGTGTTCTGCACCACCACCGACCCCGCTGGAGTGAGCTCGTTCACGCTCGAGGCATCGGCGTTCGAGAGCACCCCGGCTGGCATGGCTGCGGGTGGTGTCACGATTTCGCTCGGGACGACGCTGTGCAACGGTCAGTGGATGCCGTGGCAAGTGATCGTGCCCAGCAACTCGGTGCCATTCGTCAGCGGTGGCACCGCCCAGGTGCAGTTCATCTTCCAGGCGTGCAACGCAACCGCCAACTTCTGCACCCACAAGCTGGCGTCCGGTGTGATCCCGCTCACCTGAGGCGTCGTCACCTCAGGCGTCGTCCTCGAGGGTGTTGCGCCAGCGGCGCCGCTCCGACGTACACTTGTTCGATCCCACTGCCGCCTGCGGGCGTGTAGCACCATCGAACCCAGTACTTCCCAACCCTCGGAGCAGCTCCCAGAGTGACCATCACCTCCACGTACGACGCCTCGGCAATTCAGGCTCTCTCCGGCCTGCAGCACGTGCGGCAGCGACCGCTGATGTACCTCGGTTCGGCCGGGGTGGGCGTCGGCGGCCTGCACCACCTCATCTGGGAGATCGTCGACAACTCGGTCGACGAGGCCATGGCCGGCAACGGCGACCGCATCGTGGTCACCCTCTACAAAGACGGTTCGGTGTCGGTGCAAGACTTCGGTCGCGGCATCCCGGTGGATCCGATGACGTCGGGCAACCACAAGGGGCGTTCCGCGCTTGAGGTGGTGTTGTGCGAAACCAATGCCGGCGGCAAGTTCGATGCGGGCAGCTACAAGGTGTCGGGCGGCCTGCACGGCGTGGGCGCCAGCGTGGTCACCGCCCTGTGCACCAAGCTGGAGGCCGAGGTGTGGCGTGGCGGCCGCCGCTGGGGGCTCACGCTCGAGGCGCAGAAGGGCCGCAAGGGTGAGGTGGAGCCCGGTGTGCCCACCGGCCCCATTCGCGACGTCGGGCCCGCCGCCAACAAGTCCACCACCGGCACCACCATCCGCTTCTGGCCCGACCTGTCGCTGTTCCACGACGAGCACGGCGCGCCCTTCACCAGGCCGCAGTGGTCGCTGCGCCTCATCGGCGAGCGCTTCCGTCACAAGAGTTTCGTGCACCCCGGTCTCACCTTCGAACTGCGTGACAAGCGCGACCCGGCCAACGAAACCGTCACCGAGTGGTGCTCCACCGGCGGCGTGGCCGACCTGGTGGCCGAACTCACTGCCGACTCCGATGCCGTCAGCCCGGTGGTGGGCTTCGTGGGCGATGCCGACGGCGACACCACCGTGCACGCCGCCGTGCGCTGGACCGCCGATGGTCGCGACACGGTGCTCGGCTTCGCCAACGGTGTGGCCACGCCCGAGGGTGGCACGCACATCAACGGGTTCCGCAACGCCATTACCGAAGCCGTGCAGAAGTACGTCGCCGATCGCGGCCTGCTGAAAGACAAGGAGCAGGCCCCCAACACGCGCGACATCTTCGCCGCGGCCACTGGCGTGGTGAGCATCATGCTGCCCGGGCCGCAGTTCGCCGGTAACTCGAAGAGCAAGCTGATGAACCCGGAGGGCACGGCCCGTGCCCGCCAGGTGGTGCTGCCCATCATGAGCCGCTGGCTGGAAGAGAACCCGGCCGAGGCGAAGAAGGTGGCCGACCTGGCCATTGCGGCCATGCGGTCGCGCACCAAGAGCAACGCCGAGCAAGCGGCGGTGCGCGCCCTGCTGTCCAAGGGCTCCAAGAGCCGCAACGGGCTGCCCGCCAAGCTGCGCGACTGCACGTTCAAGACCGAACGGCCCACCGAGGTGCTGTTGGTGGAGGGCGACTCCGCGGGTGGCACGGCGGTGGATGCCCGCGACCCCAGCTTCCAGGCCATCCTGCCGTTGCGTGGCAAGCCGCTCAACGCGTACGAGGAAGACCTCGAGCGGGTGGTGAAGTCGCTCGCCGATCTCATCCTCTCCATGGGCTGCGGCATCGGCGAAGACTTCGACCTCGACAAGTTCCGCTACGACCGGGTGCTGGTGGTGGCCGACGCCGACAACGACGGCATGCACATTCGCACGCTCATCACGGTCTTCCTCTATCGCTGGTGCCCGGGGTTCATCGAGTCGGGCCGCCTCTGGTACGCGATGCCGCCGCTGTGGAGCACCGTGTACCGGGGTGAACGCATCTACCTCGCCGACGACGCCGCGCTGGCCGCCTGGCGGGCCGAGCACCCCGACCACAGGGGTCACGTCAACAGAATGAAGGGCCTCGGAGAAATGGATGCCAAGGAGCTGAAGTTGGTCGTGGGCCCGGGCCGTACGATCGGCCAGGTGGCGGTCGACGACCCGACCAGCCTCGCCCGCTTGGCCGACCGCTTGTTCGGCAAGAAGAGCGAACCGCGCAAGCAGTGGTTCCTCGAACGGTCGGGCGAGTCGCTGAGCATCAAGGAGGGCAGCCGCTGATGGCGCGCACCAAGAAGCCCGCGGGCGGCACGAACCTGTTCGAGTTCAGCGAGAACGTGGTCGCGCTCCCCGCCGCCGAACAACTCGACCGCGACTACTTCGCTTACGCCGAACAGGTCATCCAAGACCGCGCCGTGCCGTCGGCGCTCGACGGTTTGAAACCGGTGCACCGTCGCATCCTGTGGGACATGTGGACCCAGCGGCTGCTGCCCGATCGGCCGTTCGTGAAGACGGCCCGGGTCACCGGCGACACGATGGCGCTCTACCACCCGCACGGCAACCAGTCCATCGCCGACGCGTTGGTGCGTCTCGCCCAGCCGTTCTCCAACCTGGTGCCCCTGCTCGACTTCCACGGCAACATGGGGTCACCCGACTTTTCCGCGGCCGCTGAGCGCTACACCGAAACCCGACTCGGCAAGTTCGGGGTGCTGCTGCTCGACGGCATCGACCAGGGCATCGTGCCAATGGTGGCCAACTACGAAGGCTCCACACAGGAGCCCGTGGTGCTGCCGGCGGCGTTCCCCAACCTGTTGGTCAACGGCGCAAACGGCATTGCTGTGGGCCTGTCGTCGTACCTGCCCCCACACGACCCACGTGAGGTGTGCGCAGCGGCGAAGATGCTCATCGACAACCCGAAGGCGATGGTCGACGAGTTGATGACGGTGTTGCCGGGGCCGTCGTTCCCGTCGCCGTGCACCATCACCAACGGCGACGAACTGCTCGACATCTACCGCACCGGCCAGGGCCGCGTTACCGTGCGCGGCGCCTGGACCGTTGAAGATCTCGGTCGCGGCAAGCAGCAGTTGGTCATCACGTCGCTGCCCTATGCCGACACCATGCTGGGCTCCACCGAGAAGTTCGTCGGCATGCTGGCCGACGCGGTCGATGCCGGCGACGTGGGCGGCGTCACCAGCCTCAACGACGAGTCGTCCGACGGGCAGGTGCGCATCACCATCGGCCTGGCCACGGGTGTGGCAGGCGAGCAGATCATCCCCGCGCTGCTGAAGTACACCAACCTGCAGGTCACCAACAAGGTGCAGATGCACTTCCTCGACGAGCACGGCATCGTCCGCCTCTACAACCTGCGCACGGTGCTGAAGGCCTGGATCGACCATCGCGTTCGGGTCATCGTCACCCGCTCCGAGAACCGGCTCGAACGCATTGCCGAGCGTCTGCATCGCCTGGCCGGTTACTTGGCCGTGCTCATCGACATCGACGAAACCATCGCCATCGTGCGCACCTCCAAGACCCGGGCCATCGCCCGCGAGCGCCTGTGTGCCCGCTGGGAGATCGACGAGAGCCAAGCCAACGCGGTGCTCGATCTCAACCTCGGCCAACTCACCGAAGACGCCGTCATCGAGTTCCAGCGCGAGAGCGAGGAGTTGAAGAAGGAGGCCGCGCGGCTGCAGGCGCTGTTGGCGTCGCCCACCAAGTTGCGCCGCCAGGTGGGTATCGAACTCGACGAGGTGGTCCCCGAGTTCGATGGCGTGGCGCTGCGCGTCACCGACATCGTCACCGAGGCCCAACCGCGTGTGTCGAAGGCTGCCATGGTGCTCGACACGCCCGCCACTGTGGCCATCGACGTCAACGGTTGGGCGCAGGCGTCGCGGGCCGGCACCAAGGCCAAGCTCAAGCTGGAACCGTTGTTCACCTTCGACACCTCCACCGCTGCCAACCTGGTGGTCATCACCAACGCCGGTCAGTTGCACCGCACGCTGGTGGCATCGGTGCCCACCGACAAACCCACCGCGGCGGCCAGCCTGTTCACCGGGCTCGACCCGGCAGCGAAGGTGCTCGGCTGGTGGATCGACGAGACGTTCCCCACCGATCTGCTGTACGTGCTGTCCGACGGGCAGATCAAGCGCACCTCGGGCGACGACCTGGTGGGTGGCGACCGCAAGGGGGGCATCGCCACCGTGAAGTGCGCGCCCGGCGAGGAGGTGGTGGCGGTGCTGCCGTTCGCCGACGACACGCCGCTGCTCATCGTCACCGCTCAGGGGCAGGGCATCCGCTTCCTGCCCGACGACGTGCGCCCGATGGGCCGTAGCGCGAGCGGCGTGCGCGGCATCAA
>DMQJ01000445.1 GCA_003455715.1 Acidimicrobiaceae bacterium
GTCTCGATGTGCGTGATGAGGACGTGACCCTCGACGGACGAGTCTCGGATCGAGACCTCAACGTCGCCACTGGCCACCACCATTGTGCGAATTTCGCAAGCACCGGACGAGCCGACGCTCTCGAAGACCACGCGCCCAATGCCGAAGAGCCGGACGAGGCGGCCGAGCAGTTCCCGCGGCGACAGTCTTTGCACGCTCGGTTGCTGTGCTCTCCGATCGATGTGCCGACGTCGCGGCAGCGAGGGTCGCCAGGTCGTTCGCCGCAGGAAACTCGCCAGCAGCACCAGCACGTCGTTGAAAGCGCTCAACAGGAACTGCCAATGATCCATCGCCGCGGTTGCGATCCTGATGTGTGCGGCCTGGATCGCATCGGACTCAGACGTATGTGGCCGGAACACAGTGGTGGTGTCGCCGTCCATGCGCATCACCGTGCGCCCCCATACGGTGCGACTCCCCAGCTCCCAGTGACGCGCTAGTTGGCGCATGGCTCGGTGCTCGACCCGTGCGGCGCCGCCGCTGAAACCACGGGCACGTCCTCGCCGGAACCGGCTGCCGAGGGCTGTCTCGCGGAGGGCGGCCGCGAGCCGCAACGCCTGTGCTTGGCGCGCGGCAACCTCCGGGTCCACCTCGGGTGCTCTCACCGCGCGCACCTCCGGGTTGCGGGTCGATCGCGCCATCTGTTCGGCGGTCTGCGCCAGCCGGTACAGCTCGTCTGCGTCAAATTCCCGATTCTCGAACCCTGTGACCCGATCGTTCGTGGCCGAGCGGACCCAGAGCGCGCCCGCCACCGCTACCTCCTCGATGAGCTGCTCGGGCGAGGTCGGCGGGGTACCGCGCCTCACTGGCGACGGCAGGACAAGCCGCGTGCCCGACTCGGCGAGCACCAGCGTCTCGACGCGGAACGTCGTCAGGTCGTGGAACAGGTCCCGCTCGTACCGCCTGCGGTCGGCCATCCGATCAGAAGATCTTGTTGATGATCTCGCCGAGTGTCCTGAGGTTGTTGGGGAGGACGGTGGCCCCCTTGTTGACCTGAAGTTCGTGGAACTCGCGCATCGTCGTATCGTCCTTGAACTCCGCGGGGATGACCGTTGTGATATCGCCGCCTACCAGATCGAGCACGGTGACGATGGGCTTACCGACTGCGCTGACCTCGATCGTGTTGACGATGCCCGCGTCCGTCAATGTGACGGTCGCGTCGCCTACGTAGGTGAGGACCTTCAGCACGCTCAACTGGTGGACGTACTCGCCCAGCTTGCTCTGCCACGAACTCTTGGTGCTGTCGGGTGCGTTGCCTGTCGGCTTGACGGCCAGCTTTGTTCCCACGTCGTGCTCCCTCATGAACGATGGTGAAGCGTTCAGTATTGCCGATCCCACAGGGCGCAGCTTCCGCCGCTCACCCAACTCGGTCCTCCTGTCCTAGGTGAGCTGGGATGGATTGCCCTATCGGGTCCGGCCGTGCCGATGCCGTCGCCATAAGGGAACTGCCGCAACACAGCTTTCGGTGAAGGGGCGGGACGTGCCTCCCGGACTGGAGTGTGGTGGTGTCCACCGAAGAGCGACGGCGACTGGCGCGGCCGCCTCGTGGCTGCGGCTGTCGTTGCACGATGATCGCGGGAACGACATCGAGACACAGGAGGGCGTCGACATGGCAAGGATGTGCGAGGGACGGGTGGCGATCGTCACCGGCGCCGGTCGGGGCATTGGGCGCGAGTACGCGTTGATGCTGGCCGAGCAGGGCGCGAAGGTTGTCGTGAACGACTTGGGTGGTACCCGCGACGGCAGCGGTGCCGACATCGGCCCGGCCCACGACGTGGTGGAGGAGATCCGGGCGTTCGGCGGTGAGGCCGTGGCCAACGGCGCCGACGTGAGCGATTGGAACGCGTCGAAGGCGATGATCGACCAGGCGATCGAGACCTTCGGTGGCCTCGATGTGGTGGTCAACAACGCCGGCATCCTGCGCGACCGGATGTTCATCAGCCTGTCCGAGGACGACTGGGATCAGGTCATGCGGGTGCACCTGAAGGGCCACTTCTGCCTCGCCAACATCCTCGGCAAGCGCTGGCGCGACCAGGCCAAGGCCGGCAACAGGATCGCCGCGCGCATCATCAACACCAGCTCAGGCGCCGGCCTGCAGGGCTCTGTCGGACAGTCGAACTACTCCGCGGCCAAGGGCGGTATCGCTGCGCTCACGCTGGTGCAGGCTTCCGAGCTGGCGCGCTACGGCGTCACCGCCAACGCGCTGGCCCCGGCCGCGCGCACCTCGATGACCGAGAGCGCGATGCCCGATGTGGTCAAGGCGCCGGAAACCGGCTTCGATGCCTGGGCAGCCGAGAACGTTGCGCCGCTGGTCGTCTGGCTGGGCAGCGGGCTGTCCTCGCACATCACCGGCCAGGTGTTCGAGAGCCAGGGCGGGCGCATCTCGGTGTGCGACGGCTGGCGCACCGGTCCGCAGAAGGACAAGGGTGCGCGCCTGACACCGCTGGAAGCTGGCGCCATGGTCGATGAGCTGATGAAGCAGGCCGTGCCTGCGCAGAAGGCCAGGTGTTCGAGAGCCAGGGCGGGCGCATCTCGGTGTGCGACGGCTGGCGCACCGGTCCGCAGAAGGACAAGGGCGCACGCCTGGAGGGGCAGGAAGCCGGGGCCATGGTCGACGAAC